>NZ_JBALPC010000145.1:0-19298 GCF_036965225.1 Bacillus sp. JJ1474
AGGCTCTCAAAATGTCCTTGCAGCTGAGCTGGACGGACTTTTCATGCGGCAAAGGTCCTCAAAAAACAGAAAAGCCACCGTTCATCAAAAACGGTGACCTTCATTATATTATCTAGCTACAAGCCGCAATGCCATTTGCAGCTGCATGTCATTCTCTTCTTTTTTCATTTCGGCAATAACCGCCTGTTCGAGTGCGGAGGCTGTCTTTTTATCGATGGCTCCGGTTGGTTTCAGATCGTGCTGCTGTTGGAAAGCACGTACAGCCGTTTCCGTAGATTCACTGAAATATCCATCGCTTCGACCTGGCCCATAGCCTAAGCCCTCGAGCATTTCCTGTGCGTTTTTCACTTGCTCATTGTTCATATCTTTCTCAAGAGTTTTATTAATTTGGAGCGGATGTGTATAAAAAATCTTAGGCTGCTTTACCTCCAATGTCGGCTTGATCCCTTCATTATGAATCCAATTTCCATCAGGCGTCAGCCATTTATATAAAGTTAATTTAATATTGCTGCCATCCCCCATCGGTACCGGCTGCTGAACTGTCCCTTTGCCAAATGTATTCTCCCCGATGAGCGCATATCCTTCCGCCTCTTTTAGGGCACCCGCCAGAATTTCAGAAGCTGACGCACTGCCTTTATCAATTAGAACGGCGATCGAGTATTCCTTTTTCTCCTTTAAGCTCGAGTAATATCTTTTCTTTTCACCTTCGCGTTTTTCTATTTGGATATAAGGCTTTCCATCTGTGACGAGCTCTTTCAAAATTTTCTCTACCGATATTAATAGCCCACCAGGATTCCCTCGCACATCGATCACTAAGCCTTCCATGCCTTTTTCCTCTAATGACTTAAGGCTTTCTTCAAACTCCGAAGCTGTATCGTTTGAAAAGGATGTTATTTCGATATAACCGATTTTCTTCCCATTTTGCCTTTTCATTTCTGGAAACACCGTAATTTGAGGGATTTCGTCACGCTTCACCTCAACAATAAGCGACTCCTTTAATCCATTGCGCGCGATTTCCAGCTTCACCTTCGTGCCTTTTTTTCCGCGGATTTTGGAGGTTGCCTGGAAAAGATCCATCCCCTTTAAGCTTTCTCCATCCACCTTCAATATCTGATCACGGGGCTTTAATCCCGCTTTTTCGGCAGGAGATTCTTTAAAAGGGGAAATAATAATAATCTTTCCTTCCTCCATGCCTACTTCTGCACCAATTCCTTGAAAGGAGGATTCAAGAGTCTCATTGAATTGTTTGACCGTTTCCTTGTCCATATAGATGGAATACGGATCTGAAAGGGTCGCAAGCATGCCTTGAATGGCTCCTTCTACTAGCTGCTGCTCTCCAACCTTTTCAACATAGCTATTAAGAATAAGACTATACGCCTGCTCTACTTTTGTTAAATCACCTTTTCCAGTTGCCGATGGGAAATTTCCCTCTTCCATTTCGGAAGATTTATTTTCTAATCGTTCCAGCACGGTACCTTGGCTTAAGACTTTCATGCCCGCATATGTACCGCCCGCCCCTGTCAGAAGTGAACCTGTCATCAATAACGCCATCCATTTTCTATTCATCCCATCTTCCTTTCTATTCGCTACACACTAAGGGTGATTAGTTCCGCTTTTGGGAAGGCGAATGCTTTCGCTTTTTATAAACATTTTTTCAAAAATATTGACGCCTTTTTGAATAATTGGGAGGCCTTAATAATTCAATATATGACCAAAATGGACGGGTTATGAGAGTTTTATGAGAGATAGGGTTTATGAGATCTTATTTTTGCGGACTACATAGAAAACTTAGAACACGATTTCAATACAACGCAAAAAGGAAGAAGCCAGTGGCCCCTTCCTCCGTAAATTCCTATACTTTTAAAAACTTTCTAACAGACATCATACTGCCCCAAATTCCAATCAATGCGCCCATGAGGAGCAGCAAACCGGAAATTTGGTAGACAAATGGGTTAAAAGCGAGAATCTCTATAAAATTCCCTTTAAGCTTCGGTGCAAGGAAATCATATAGATAATAGTACGAGACCGTAACGAGAATGATTGGCATAATGGCCCCAATGATACCGAGCCATAAGCCCTCCAAGAAGAATGGCCATCTGATAAAGGCATTGGTAGCCCCTACTAATCTCATAATCTCAATTTCTCTTCTTCTAGCAACAATGGTGATTTTGATCGTATTCGAGATCAGGAACATGGCCGTAAACAATAATCCCACAATAAGAACGATCCCAACGTTACGGCTGGATTTGATGAATGAGAAGAGCTTTTCAATCTTCCCTTGGCCATAATTAACCTTTGCCGCGTATTCCATTTTTTCAATCTTTTTCGCGACCATCATCGTGTCAGCAGGTTTCTTTGTTTTGACAACAAAGACATCATTTAACGGGTTGTCCTGTTCAAACAGCTTGTAGGCTTCCCCTTCTTCTCCGAAGCTTTCAATCAGATTATCAAGCTCCTTATCTTTCGGAGAATAAACAACGGATTTCACCTCTGAAATTTTTTCAATCTTTTCCCCTAATATCTTCTGATCCTGTTCATTGGCAGCAACATCGACATGGACGCGGATTTCAACTTGCTCCTCTAAATCGGTTGCCACTTTATTCAAATTCATCATAATAACGAAGAAAACACCGACCAAAATAAGCGTTACCGTTACAGCACTGGCAGAGGCAAAAGTCATCCAGCCGTTTCTCGCAAGACTCTTCAAGCTCTCTCTTAGGTGACGGCGTAATGTTCTAGCTTTCATAGCCATAATCACCTCTCTGCTGGTCACGAACGATCTTTCCGCCCTCAATGGCGATTACACGGTGCTTAATCGTATTTACGATTTCCTTATTATGTGTTGCCATCACGACAGTCGTACCCCTTGTGTTAATTTCGTCAAAGATGTTCATAATTTCCCATGATGTGTCAGGGTCAAGATTTCCCGTTGGCTCGTCTGCGATTACAACCTTAGGGGAATTGACGATGGAACGCGCAATTGACACACGCTGCTGCTCCCCCCCAGATAATTCAGTTGGCAGCATACGGGCTTTATGCTTTAAATTCACAAGCTCCAGCGTTTCCATAACCTGTTTCTTAATATATTTAGGCTGTTCCTCTGTCACTTCTAGCGCAAAAGCGACATTCTCATAAACGGATAAAGTTGGCAGCAGTTTAAAGTCCTGGAATACAACTCCAATATTACGGCGAAGGAGAGGGACCTTATTCGCTTTTAACTTCCCAAGGTTTACGCCATTTATTGTAATCGTTCCGCTCGTAGGCTTCTCTTCTCTATACATCATTTTGATAAAAGTTGATTTCCCCGCACCGCTTGGACCTACGACATACACAAACTCTCCCGGCTTAATATGTACATCAATCCCATTTGCAGCAACTACACCATTTGGGTACTTTTTATATACATCTTGCATTTCTATCATTTACATCACCTAATATTTCTTAAAGTTTCGATTGAGTGGCCGCTCACTTTATTAGGGCCTCAGTCAAACAATATTCGTTAAAATTCGACAGCAAAAAAACGTAAACAAGACACCTCAGCTATTTATACTTTTCCATTATAACATCATAGGTTGTCTAATTACCTTGAAAAATTATTACATTTTCTTTTCACGGTGAAATAAGTGGATTTAGAGGGAAATAAAAAATCGCAAGCACCTTCGGACAATCAAAGTACAATTGTTCCTGCAATGAATATTCGCAGAAGCTTTCCTTGTGTTCACCCCCGACAAGCACAAAATGAGCCTCATGGAAAGACTCCTTTTGACTTTTGTGATAAATGAATAGGTCTTGCTTTGCCCTTTGGAGATTATTTTTGATTTTTGGAGTAATTGAACAGGCTGGGCTTTGCCCAAAGGAAGAAACCAAGACACCCAAGAGATTTAGGCGAAGGATAGACACTCGAAGATTATGAATTTGAATTTATTTAAAGCACATATTAATGTGCTTTTTTACATTAGGACAATAATGCGCAACAACACGAACGCCAAATGAAAAGTAAGTATTATGTCTAATATTGTCGATAAGCCTTCAATTTTCTTACTTGAATCCGATACTAGAAGCAAAAGGAAAAGGTAAGGGAATGATGATATGCAAATTCAAGAACTAATATCTAAAATTAATATCAGTGTGGAAGAACTGGATTTAGTTACTGCAAGAAAGTATATTGAAGAGAATATCGACTCATTAAATGGAAATAAAAACCTTTTAAAAAGTAATGCAAGGACTTTACTAGATTTTTTCACAAACAGTTCAATTACAAAGTCTCTTAGCAGACAGGACATGGCAACAATACATTCAATTAATACTTATGCAACTAGGTTTGATTTAAGGGGATTAAAATTATTTATAAAGGATAAAGCGGAACTGCTATTAAGAAATGACGTAGTCCAATATTTAAATTCTGATGCCAAGATACTTTTAGAGGGAATGGGCGCTATTGAAAAGAAAGGCCAACAGTGAAATATGGCGATAGTTTAAAATAAAGATAAACAACTTTGCCCTTAAGAGATTATTTTTTTAAACTCTACTTTTCAGAAGTAGCTTACTTTAAACTCAAGAAAAGTAATGCTTTCTTATAAAAAAAACGCTCTGTCTTTAAAAACAGAGCGTTTTTCTCGTTTTATTTACTTTTTAGCAGCTAACCAATCTGCAACTTGTGTTGCTTCATCGCCTTTAAGAAGACCTGCTGGCATTGCACCTTGTCCATTCGCAATGATATTTTCAATATCTTCTTTGGATAGGCTAGCCCCAACATTAGAAAGTTTTGGACCAACAGTACCTTCAAGGTTGGCACCATGGCAGCTTGAGCATTTTTGATCATACAGCTTTTGAGCATCTCCATCTCCAGCTGTTGTTGTTTCACCGCCGTTTGTGGTGCCTGTTGTACCTGTATCCTCTTTTTCAGTAGCATTGTCGCCACCGCCGCCACAAGCAGCAAGAACTAGGGATGTACCCATTAATAATGCAAGAAGCTTCTTTTTCACCATTATATCCCCCTCTGGTAAAATTACATACTACAGCTATATTATACCAATATCTTATACCCTTTTGAAACCCTCCCCAAGGACCTCAGAGGCATCCGAAACCACGACAAACGCAGCAGGATCAATGGTTTTGACCAATTGTTTCAACTTTGTGAATTCTGTCTGATCGACGACACACATTAGAATCGGGCGTTCATTTTCGGTATAACCGCCATATGCTGTTAGTTTTGTCACACCCCTGTCTATTTTATTCAGAATTCCTTCACGAACTTCATTTTCTTTTTCCGTAATAATCAACGTCATCTTTGAATGTTTCATTCCAATTTGAACAATATCAATTGTCTTACTCGTCACATAGAGAGCCAGCAATGCGTAAAGCCCTCTCTCAATATCAAACACAATCGCAGCAGTCAGTACAATTAAGCCGTCAATAATCGCAACACATGTCCCAAGTGTCAGGCCCGTGTATTTATTAATAATCTGTGCAGCCAAATCGGTTCCGCCAGTTGATGCTTTCCCTCTAAAAACGATCCCCAGCCCAAGTCCCACTCCGATCCCGCCGAATAGGGAGGCTAATAACGGGTCATTTGTCCATGGCTCAAACCCCTTTGTCAAAAAAACGACAAACGGCAGAAAAACGGTACCTGCCAGCGTTTTCACCCCAAACTGCTTCCCGAGAAACACAATTCCGGCAATAAAGAGCGGTATATTAAAAGCCCATTGCACATACGCCGGCTCCCAGCCCACAACCGCGGCCAAAATCGTACTAATCCCGCTTACCCCGCCAGATGCCACTTGATTCGGCAGCAGAAACACATTGAACGTAATCGCTATGATTGCAGCACCGATGAGTATGGATAGATATTCCTGCATGGTTTCCCATATTATGTTCTGTGAAAAATCGCGTCTTGCTTTTCTCATAGGAAAACTCCTTTTAAGTAAAAATCAGATATTGCAGCTAATGCCGTCAGTGAGTATAGCATGAGGTTATGTATGTGTAAATGCCATCAGACTGCTGTTTTAACGCGGTAAAATGACCTAGGAATTTTTCCTATATAGTAGGTTGCGGAGTATTGGCTAAAACTATGAATGAGTAAAAGGCTAAAGGCTTTTTCAGCCTGATTCTGTGGTATAATCACGAAAAGGAGGTGAACAAAGATGGAGAAAATTCTTTATGAAATTCTAGATCAGCTGAAAGATCATTCTAAGAGATTTGATAAAATTGATCAAAGATTCGATGCGGTTGATGAAAAGTTTGATGCCGTTGATCAAAAGTTTGTATCGATTGACCAAAGGTTTGAGGCGATGGATCGCAGGTTTGACGCGATGGATCAAAGATTTGATGTTATGGATCAAAGATTTGATGTTATGGATCAAAGATTCAACGCCGTTGACCAGAGACTTGATGCTATGGACCAAAGATTCGATGCCGTTGATGAAAGATTGGATACAATTGATCATAGACTTTATAAGCTTGAGGAGACGGTTCAGAATAATGCTACAGAGTTTAGAAGCCATTTCAAGCATATCCATTCAAAATTAGATCAACATGATGAACACTTTCGAATTATTTCTGAAAATTTAAAGGTCACTTCTGTTGATACAAAACTTCACACAAAGAAAAACAGTACGCACTAAAGAAATCGAAGGAAGAGAATCCACTTCAAGTAATTGCCTCCCAATCATCAAAGGCAAACGCCAAAATTCCCAATAAAACAAAAAAGCCTTTGCTGATAGTAAGATCGAGCAAAGGCTTTTATCTATTAACTTAATTTTGACCTGAGGAAAGCATCAATAAATGAATCCAGTTCTCCGTCCATGACGGCCTGCACATTCCCAGATTCTGTGTTTGTCCGATGATCCTTTACCATTGAGTATGGATGAAATACGTAAGAACGAATTTGGCTTCCCCAGCCGATTTCTTTTTGCTCCCCGCGAATATCGGCCATTTGCTGTTCCTGCTCTTCGATTTTCTTCTGATAGAGCTTGGCTTTAAGCATCTTCATGGCATGTTCACGGTTTTTAATTTGGGAACGCTCCGTTTGACACGTCACAACCACTCCTGTTGGAATATGCGTGATCCTTACTGCAGAGTCCGTTGTATTAACGTGCTGCCCGCCGGCACCACTTGAACGGTAAGTGTCAATCTTTAAATCCTCTGTCCGAATGTCGATATCAATCTCATCATTAAATTCCGGCATAACTTCACATGAAACAAAGGAGGTATGACGACGGCCTGAGGAATCAAATGGAGAAATTCGGACTAAACGGTGCACCCCTTTTTCCGCCTTTAAATAGCCGTATGCATTGTGGCCTTTAATACTCAAGGTTACACTTTTGATCCCAGCCTCGTCTCCCGGAAGGTAGTCGAGTGTCTCAACTTTAAAGCCTTTCTTTTCAGCCCATCTCGTATACATGCGCAGCAACATGGAGCCCCAATCCTGTGATTCCGTTCCGCCCGCACCTGGATGCAGCTCAAGAATGACATTATTTTTATCATATGGCTCGCTAAGAAGAAGCTGCAGCTCAAACTCGTTGAAGCGTTTGGACATTTCCTTTAACTCTGCCTCAAGCTCTTGCCGAAGCTCCTGGTCATCCTCTTCCTTAACAAGCTCATAGGTTAACTCCAAATTATCATACGTTTCGTTCAAATCATACAACTCATGCACTTGATCCTTCAATCCATTAAGCTCTCCAATTACTACTTGTGCTTGCTGCTGATCATCCCAGAAACCAGGCTGAAGCATCGTATCATCAAGCTCCGCAATTCGTGCCTCTTTGTTTTCTAAGTCAAAGAGACCCCCTAAAGTCCGCCAATCGCTTAGCTGCTTTTTCTAACTCATGTCGAATATCTGCTAATTCCAATTTCGTCACCTCATATAATGAATTGTTATTTTTACTCAGGAATATTATCAAACATATGGCTAAATCAACAACAATCACTAATTTAGCCTTATTTAAAAAAACATGATATTTATTATACTGTTTCCTATTAAAAATTTCACATCTAATTTATAGAAATTTGCCCTTTTAGGCTAAAAAAACCGCAAGAAGGCCGGCAAAGGTGTTCTGAACGGCTCGCCGGCCCTTATTAGTTCTTCTGTGAGCAGTTATCCATTAACCCCACAGCAGTTTTTATATTTTTTGCCGCTTCCGCAAATACATGGGTCATTTCGGCCCACGCTGATTTGCTTGACCACTGGCTTTTTCTTCACCTTTTCGCCATCTTCTTTAGGGTTTACAGCCTGACCCTTTGCTACCTCTTGACGCTCAAGGTTATTGCGAATTTCAGCCTTCATGATATATTTCGCTACATCCTCTTCAATCGCCGCGATCATGTGCTCAAACATCGCGAAGCCTTCATGCTGGTATTCTCTTAATGGATCAATTTGACCATACGCACGAAGGTGAATTCCTTGGCGAAGCTGATCCATCGCATCAATATGATCAATCCATTTCGAATCTACTGCACGGAGAACGATAACCTTTTCAAATTCACGCATTTGTTCTGGCTGAAGAATGTCTTCTTTTTCATCGTAGCGTTCTTTTACTTTTGCAAAAATCGCATCAACGATTTCATCAGATTCCTTGCCGCGAAGGTCATTAACCGTGATATCTCCTTCATGCAGAAGATTTCCATTCACATAATCGACCAGACCTTGGTAGTTCCACTCTTCATCATCGCCAGTATTAGGAGCAAATGCTTCCACATTACGCTCTAGGGAAGTCATAATCATTTTCTCAACGATTTCACGAAGATTTTCTGATTCCAACACTTCATTACGCTGTGTATAAAGAATTTCACGCTGCTGGCGAAGGACATCATCATAGGATAAAAGCTGTTTACGAGCATCAAAGTTATTTCCTTCCACTCGCTTCTGCGCAGATTCAACCGCTTTAGAAACCATTTTACTTTGAATCGGCTGAGAATCGTCCATACCAAGACGCTCCATCATCGACTTCATATTGTCAGAACCGAAGCGGCGCATTAGCTCGTCTTCCATTGAAAGGTAAAATTGCGTAACCCCAGGGTCTCCCTGACGGCCAGAACGTCCGCGGAGCTGGTTATCAATCCGGCGGCTTTCATGGCGTTCCGTTCCGATAACAGCTAATCCGCCCAATTCCTTAACGCCTTCACCCAGCTTGATATCCGTACCACGTCCTGCCATGTTTGTCGCAATCGTAACAGAACCCTGTTCACCCGCATTGGCAATAATTTCAGCCTCACGTCCATGGTTTTTCGCATTTAGAACATTGTGGCGAATGCCCTTTTTCGTTAAATATTTCGAAATCACTTCGGATGTTTCAATCGCAACTGTACCGACAAGAACAGGCTGTCCTTTTTTGTAGCGCTCCGCAATATCCTCCACAACCGCACGGAATTTTCCATCGATCGATGAATAAATAAGATCGGCACGATCATCACGGGCAATCGAACGGTTCGTTGGAATCACGACAACATTCATATTGTAAATATTGCGGAATTCCTCTTCCTCTGTCTTCGCTGTACCCGTCATCCCCGCAAGCTTCTCATACATACGGAAGTAGTTTTGGAATGTAATCGTGGCTAGCGTCATGCTTTCATTTTGAATTTCCAGACCTTCTTTTGCCTCGATGGCCTGATGAAGCCCGTCACTATAGCGGCGCCCCTTCATTAAACGACCGGTAAATTGGTCAACAATGACAATTTCACCTTCTTGAACGACATAATCCACATCAAGATGCATGCTCGAATGAGCCTTTAATGCCTGCGTAATATGATGATTTAAGGTTACATGGCTAATGTCAAACAGGTTCTCAATGCCAAAAGCACGCTCAGCCTTCGTCATCCCTTCTTCTGTCAGCTGAACTCCTTTTGTTTTTTCATCAAATGTATAATCCTCGTCTTTTTTCAGCGTACGTACGAAAGCGTTCGCCTGAATATAGAGGGCCGCTGACTTTTGCGCAGTACCAGAAATAATTAAAGGCGTACGGGCTTCATCGATTAAAATCGAGTCAACCTCGTCAATGACCGCATAATAAAGCGGGCGCTGAACCTTTTGCTCTTTGTAAAGAACCATGTTGTCACGAAGATAATCGAAGCCGAGCTCGTTATTTGTGCCATACGTAATATCCGCAGAGTACGCAGCCTGCTTCTCTTCCTTTGTCAGGCCATTTAAATTCAACCCGACAGTGAGCCCAAGAAATTCATACAGCTGGCCCATTTCGTTCGCATCACGGCTCGCCAAATATTCGTTCACCGTTACAACATGAACCCCTTTGCCTGATAGAGCATTTAAATACACGGGCATCGTAGCGGTTAAGGTTTTCCCTTCCCCTGTCTTCATCTCGGAAATATTTCCATCATGCAGGGACGCTCCCCCCATGATTTGAACAGGGTACGGATATAGACCAAGAACACGGCGCGAGCCTTCTCTCACAACCGCAAAAGCTTCTACTAGCAAATCATCCAATGACTCGCCTTTTTGGTAGCGCGCTTTAAATTCTTCCGTTTTCCCGCGGAGCTCATCATCTGAAAGCTTTTCCATATCTGCCGCATAAGTTTCTACTTGATCAGCTATTTTGGTTAGGCGTTTTAATTCGCGTTTATTTTGATCGAATACTTTATTTAAAATTCCAAGCATTTAAAACGCTCCTTTATATTGGATATGGGAGGAAATGTGAAAGCCTTATTTTACAATCTGCTTAAATCTCAGCTTAGCTTAAAAAAGATTCGCTGCTAACCGGCTGAATCCTCCCATGAAATCGCATATTTACACCTATTAATATTAACACTTTCACTAGGGAGTGACAACTTATGGGGGTTAGGAGGGGTAAGAAGGGAATTTAGGCGGAAAACTGTTTATAGTTTGTTCTTACCATATTTTTAGATGGCTTCGAAGTTTATTGTCTGTATTTTATTATACGAATTGGAATTCTTTTGTTAAATGAACTGAAATTTGTATATATTTTTATTGGTAAAATTGCTAAGTTCTGATATATCCGCTACTTTCAGTGATATATCCGCGAGATTTTCAATATATCCGCCACTTCTATCGATATATCCGCGAAATTTCAAATATATCCGCCACTTCTAATCCGGACAGAAAAAAATAGCGGCATGACCGCCTGCTATTTTTTTTGCTTCTTCATATACGTCAAAACATCCAAATCAATTTTCCCCTGTGCCTGCTCTCGGGCTTCGAAATTTTCGGTATGAATGTAGGTAGTCAACGCTTTAAAAAGCTGTTCATTATCATGCTGGGCATCCAAATATTGGAGGCGAACCAATTCTTGTACAACAGACCCCTTCACTTCTCCCTCAACCTCAACAATATTTTCCGCCTTAGCTGGAGCGAAATAAAGCTGCTGCAGCTGGTAAATGCGAATGAGCTCCTTAATCGGTCCCGAATGGTCATCAACCCGAAGATCAACATAACGATCATTAAATCCGCCATAGCCGCCTCTATCTTTTACAACAAGGAGTGCCGCAGATTGCTGGCCCCGGCTATCCCCGCCTGCTGATTGCCCCGCATCAAGTGCCGCTAGCAATCGTTCTGCCAATGTTCCTTCCACGTTCTGAAAGGTTTCCGCCATCGCATGTACCGTTTTTTCGTCTACCAAAATATTTCCCTGCGCCGCAAAATGAGGGCCTGTGATTCCCCCAGCCCAGTCATAACAGCCTTTTCCCGTAAAGGTAACCGCGTTACCGAACGCATCAATGATTCCAACCTGGCGCAACCCTTTTTGCGGATCCTCCTCCGTTATGATATCCATTACCTCTTGTGCTGTTTTCCCTTGAGCAAATAATTCAAGTGCCTTCGGGCCATAAGAAGTATTCGCATAGGATTGGGTGGCTACCGCACCAACCCCGGCTTTGGCAAACGGCACAACAGCCCCCACACCAAGAAACTTAGACTGAACCGCAATTCCCCACTCTTTCTCTTTCGGATCATAACCAACAATTGAAAATGTCATGGGAACTCCTCCTCTTTTTAAAAATAGGCTTTGTTAATGAATTTTGTTGGCAATCAAACCGCCTTACCTGATCTCTCTTGTTGTCGTCCCGAATAAAACCCGATCGCATGTATGCATAAATCTGTAATATAGCCTAAAAATTATCCGGTTTACCAAACCGCAATCGCCCCGTCCGTTCGGGACTCAGTTCCTCCCATAAGCACACCCGTCTCCAAATCACGCCAAATAATTTGACCGCGCCCAAATCCGCCGGAATCCACTGTCATTTCTATTTGATGCCCTTTTCTCATCAAGGCTTGTGCAAGCGAAACCGGAAAATGCGGCTCAACCAGCACCTTTTTATCCGACACCCATTGCCACCTTGGTGCATCAAGGGCAGCCTGCGGATTAAGATGAAAATCAACCGTGTTCATGACCACCTGCATATGCCCCTGAGGCTGCATAAAGCCACCCATGACGCCAAAAGGGCCAATAGCTTGATTCCCTTTTGTTAGAAACCCGGGAATAATCGTATGAAATGTCTTTTTCCCAGGCTTTAAGGCATTATGGTGACTCGGATCGAGCGAGAAATCATATCCCCGATTTTGCAGAGCAATGCCTGTCCCCGGAACGACCAAACCAGACCCAAAACCCATATAGTTGCTCTGAATAAACGAAACCATATTGCCCTCATCATCGGCAGTAGCTAGGTAAACCGTCCCCCCGCTCGCTGGCTGATAGGTCCCCGGCATGATCGCCTGCTCGCCGATTTCTGCTCTCCTCCGCGCCCCGTACTCTGCTGAAAGCAGCTCACTTAGTTGGATCCTCATTTCTTTTGGATCAGTAATATAGGCTTTTCCATCTGTAAAAGCAAGCTTCATCGCTTCAATTTGTTTATGTATCGTATCCACTGAATCTCGGTGACTAAATGAGTAGCCACTTACAATATTTAAACCTAATAGCGCAATCAATCCCTGAGTGCTAGGCGGGATTTCCCACACATCATATCCCCGGTAATTTACTTTTATGGGTGTAACCCAATCTGCTTTATACTTGGCTAAATCCTCTTTAGAAAGAAAAGCATTGTATTCTTTCGCAAAGGCAACAATTTTATCAGCTAATTCCCCTCTGTAAAAACTTTCTCCATATGTGTCGCCAATTGAACGTAATGTTGTTGCATGATTTTCAGAGCGCCACAGCTCTCCGATTTTTGGTGCTCTTCCACTAGGTGCAAAGGTTTCGAACCAATGCTGAAATTCCTCACCCATCAACACCTGCTTAAATCTCCGATAGGCATAACCCCAATATTTTCCTAATACTGGGGTCAAAGGATAACCGCTTGCCGCATAGTCAATCGCTGGCTGCAGAACCTCCCGGAAAGTCAGCCCGCCAAATCTTCTCGATAATTCAGCCCATCCAGAAGGAGCACCCGGCACGGTAACCGGCATCCACCCGTGGGCAGGGATTTTTTCATATCCTCTTGCTTTTATGGCTTCAATCGAGATGCTTAGGGGTGCCGGACCACTGGCATCCAACCCATACAGGCTTCCATTTGTCCAAACAAGTGCAAAAGCATCTCCCCCAATGCCATTCGAAGTTGGCTCCAAAACCGTTAAAGCCGCTGCTGTGGCAACGGCGGCATCAATGGCATTTCCACCTTTTTTGAGCATATCGAGACCCGCCTGAGCAGCAAGCGGCTGAGAAGTCGCCACCATGCCTCGCTTCGCCATCACCGTCATTCTTTGTGAAGGATAGGGATGATATAAAAAATCAACATTCATCGGCAACACCCTTTTAGTCATATTATTCTAATTATATCAAATTATTAAAATATATGATTTTTTACAAAAGGTTTTTTAATAGAGTTTTTAAAAAAGGCACAAAAAACCCCGCCACAGGGCGGGGTTCTCATTCTTATTATTATTGCGCTTCAATCAAACCGTAACGGCCGTCTTTACGCTTATATACAACATTGGTTAGACTTGTCTCAGCATTTGTAAACACATAGAAACTGTGACCAAGCATATTCATTTGAAGGATCGCTTCCTCGCTATCCATTGGTTTCAAATCGAAGCTCTTTTGGCGAACCACTTCCAGATCTTGCTCCTCATCTACTGGCGTTCTTTCAGAATCGTCCAGCGTCACGAACATAGCTGGTGCATGGCCCTTTTCACGGAACTTGCGGTTAACCTTTGTCTTATGCTTACGAATTTGACGCTCAAGCTTATCAGTGATTAAATCAATCGCTGCATACATATCATCATGAACTTCCTCCGCACGAAGCACTAAATTCGGCATCGGAATCGTAACTTCCACTTTAGACTTTTTATCTTGATACGTTTTCAAATTCACATGTACAGTTGATTCAGGAGTTTCAGTAAAATACCTTTCTAACTTTGCAATTTTCTTCTCGACATACTCTCGAATTGCTGGAGTTACCTCAATGTTTTCACCACGAATGTTAAAATTCATAAGTGAGCCCCTCCTTTTCATTTACAAATGCTTACGCTTCTTAGGGTCGCCATTTTAGTGAAATAGCCCCTTTCAAAAAGCGCTAGGTCTTATTAATAAGACTATATGTTTACATTTCTATTTTACCCCATAAAACTCCTGCTAGTACAGGAAAAAAGATTATTGAAATTGTCGTTTGTGTGAAGGATTGGGGTGATTATTAAAAACCAGCTTCTCTTTGACGTTAATGTCAATTGATTTGAGAATTAATTATTAAAACATAATTATTCCTGCAAGCTGAGCCACTCACTTTTGTAATAATTGATTTTATGATTCATTCTCTGAATTCCTTGTGAAATACAATTTTTCATTTGGTGACCGGCACCACTACCAGAGTGTACCGATTCAATCGTATTTATTCGCAATCTGCTTAACACCTTTTAACAATTCTTCACAATCATATTCATTCAAACAATCTTCCCAGTAGCCAAATTTCAGTATGGCATCAATGTTCATCGCTGGATTGACAATCTGACTATGCAAGTCCAGAATTTGCCCGCGTCCACTTCCTAATTGAAGAAGCAATGTTTTTTCATCTTGCTGAGCAACTACTTTTCTCGATATTCGAACATTCCAATCAAGATTTGAAGTTTCTAATAGAAAATCCTCCACTTGATCTAATTGTTCACAAAACCACCTTTGCATCCATTTTTCAGGATTGCTTTGATTAATGACATCTTCTAGTGGGATCGAATTCCGTGCTCTGAGTCCGGAATCCGTTTCAATGACGCGGTCAAATGCGGCTTCTCTCTCAACAATATGCTTTTGAAACTCTTCATATTTACTATTATTCCTATTACCCCAAAGCTGTACAAATAAAGCAGGCCCACCATTCTCCTCAAACGTAAATCCTGCCATTATCTCACTATTTCCCGTGCCAAAGGCTTTTTTACGATAAAGGATAAATCGATTAAAATCGGCAATTTCCTTTACTCCCTGATTTCCAGGTTTTACAGTGGCATCACCAAAGCGCTTGTGAAACTCAAGACTAACCGGCTCCATCAATTCACCAAGCTTTTGAAGCGTTTGTTGCATATGTGTCATTACTAGCAAATCTGTATGATTTAATTGTCCATCCTTCACTAATTTCGTCCTTTCTAAAAATAGTAAAAATGCATGAACTAGGGAATCCTCATTATAAGACAAGAGATATTGATATATATCCTTCCATCTCAAAGTCTTGAAATCTATGTAAAATTGTTGGTTAACATCTTCTATATTTTTCGTACAATAACGCAAGTATATTTCGGAGTATTTACCTTGATCCTTCAATTGACTAAGTACCTTTTCATACCGTTTTAATTGACCAGTATGCTCGGTGGTATCTACCTTATTTTCTAAAAAACAAATACGGCTTTCAGAATAAAACACCATATCCACACGGCAGTTGATCTCATCAGCAAGGGGATAAAAATTTTGTGTGACGACCTGGAAATTAACACCCGGAATATGTAAAACATTGTTTACAAATCCATCGATGATAGCTTGATTACTACCCACTACACCTGCAAAAACCTCAGTTGTAAAATCCTCAAGCGGAACGTTAGTATGGATTTCACTTCTTTCATAAAGACTTAAAAGCTGTTCAAAAATCGACTTCATTTCTCTTTCCATCTTTATTCATCCCCTAATTCAGCCCGCTGCGCTCGTAATATCCACATTGCTCCGTACAAACCCATGCCGGGAAAGCATCCAAAATCATATTGCCACTTTTGTCAAACAACACTTCTTCAATGGCATCTTCATATAAAAGAGAATTACATTTAGGGCAAAGCTTTTTGTTTTTCAATTCAACAGCTCCTCAATCCTCTTTTCATAACTTATATTTTTTCCACAAATACATTATATTCAACATAAAATTAGCAATCATATAGTCTAGCATTTTTTATTTGGCTTCATTCGTTAGTAAAAAACTAGCCCATCAAATCAGCTAGGCTAGTTCAGTTCCTTATTTCCAAAATATTAAGTGTAAATATTAATTAACAATCCCTTAATCTCGCCAACCTTATTTAATACGTCTAGTGAACTGGATTCTTTTTCAAGGACAGTATTAGTTAAATCTATAAGCTTTTTATCCACTTCTTTAACCAATCTGTGAGTTCGAGTCGATCCACGCTGGTTAAAGCCAAAATTCTCTTGAAGTTCCAGTCCGTGATCAACGGCATACTTCATAAAATCCTTCACCATTTTTTTATATTGACGAAGGCTTTCAACCGTTCGAAGCTCCGTTAGCTTTTCGCCCTGCTGTTCAATATCCTTTATCTTAGATTGCAGGATTTCTAATGTCTGTTCATTTTGATTCTTATTCATAACGGATTGAAATGAAATAGAATCCTTCGCTATATTTCCTTTAGAGCCTAATCTACTTAGTATTTCATTTTTCCTCACTCTATTTACTTCCATCGTTTCACACCTTTATTAACGGTTATTCTTTTTCCAGTTCTTTCATTAACCCTAATATTTCCGATATAAGTGCATATAATTGCGGAGGAACGGAATCTCCCAAGTCGACTTCTATCAAATGCTTAAGTAAGGTAGAATTCTCTTGGAGAGGAATATTGTTATTTTGAGCTGATTCAATTAATTTTTGTGCAAATTTTTCAGATTGTTTGGCTTGGTCAGCTGGCGAAAGCCTTTGTTCATCTTCATAATACATATGGGCATAAGATTTTCGGATAACTGGCTTTTGAGGATTCATATTTTAAAATCATATCCTCTCTCTGTAGAAGTTTGTTCTTCAGATGCTGCTTTAGCCTCCGTTGGCGTTTGATTGGTTTCCTGTCCATCAAATAGTTTGATTTGGACAGACCCCACTTTGTATCCTATTTCATTTAACCGCTGAAGGGAAGCCTCAGAAAATTGCCCCGCTTTTTCTGCCAGCCCCTCACGATTTGTATTCAAGGTAATAGAAAGATTGCGATTATTGGCATAGACGAGTATGCCAATATTCCCGAGTTTTTGCGTCTCCAGCACAAAATATAAACTGCAGTTTTCCCAATCAATCCCTTTACCCTTTTTCTGGGAATTCACGAAAACCTTCACATTTTCTATCTTATTATGAAGGAGCAGAGGCAGATGCATGAATAAATTTTGCACACCCGTTGAATCCGGCTTATTTAACAATTGCTGGCCCGTTAAGTTGTTTAAGGCCTGTTCTAATGGCTGAACCGTTCTCGGCTGCCCATCTTCAGCTTGAATCAGCTTCATTAAAGCCGATTTAAGGTTCGTCTCTGTCTCACCCTTTGAAGTACCGGTAACTAAATGGGCCGCTTGGTTTTCATGGATAAGACCCATACGCTTAACCACTTCAAAAACCTGCCTAGCTGAGTTTTCTTGCCCGGAAATAGGTTTAATAGCTTGCTGAAGCTCCTTCAATACTTGCTTCGTTGGCTCCACTTCTTTCTGCAATAAACTTTGCTCAGAAACAAAATGCATCACCTTGGAAATCGATGGCTTGAAACTGATACTATTCAGCAAAACCTTTACCTCTTTAACGATCTCATTAGCTTCTGAATAACTGCCATTTACTAACAGGTCTCTAGCTTTTGCTAATTGCGAGCTTGATGATAATAACTCCTTCTCCGTTCCCATATCTGTGTAGAGCATATAATTGCCTTTTAAAATGGCATTGTCTAATTTATTGATGGTTGATTCTAGCAGCTGTTTAACTTGTGCTGCCGGAATTGGTTTATTTTCACTGAAAAATTGATTGATATGATCCAAATATTTCACAGCTTCGCGCTTCATTGAGTTGAATTCAATTGCCATTTGCGAGAGCTTTTTGGTGATTTCTGTTACTAAAATGTTTTTGGAATCCAAGGTCAATGGTTTAACAGCGTCATCTGGAATTGGTTGATCTTGGGTTGAACTTTCCGAAAGGTGGGCAGGTTCTTCCGTTCTTTTAGCAGATTCAGCAGCAGTTAGTTCTGGTTTCGCGTTCGTTACATTGGGTGCCGACCTTTCACTCTTTTCATTCTGAGCTTCTGATTCGATTTCTAAAGCCTGTAAAATTTGCTTTTCCAGTTTAGGTGTAATCGAATCCGTTTGATCGGTTCCTGCGTCTGTTGTGCCTTGTAAAAAATCAAATAACACACTCGTGACAGGTTTCCCTTGTAATGCATCTTGAATAGCTGAAAGATGGATAGACGTTATTTCTAACTTCCTTTGTGCCAACGCCTGAATCACAGTAAATTTATCTTTAAAACTGCCAGTTCCTTTTTCAATAAACTGTTGAAGATTTGAAATTTCATCCTTCGTTAATTGGTAGCCCTTTTTAGTTAAATATTGAATAGCATCCCTTAATTCAGGGTGAGCCGCTGGATCTAAGCCCATTTTTAACATTTCATTGATTGAACTTTGATTAATAGGTGCCGAAACCGCCTTAACAATAGCCTGTCCTTTATCATCAAAACCAGCGACACTCACATTTAAACGATCATTAGCAGGGATATTTCCTTCAAACTTCACCGTCAACTCTTGCCCCCTTATGATGACGGTTGCTTGGTTATGATCTAGTCTTTCTTTAATAACAGCCTGCACGACTTCTCCAGCACGAAGAGGAAAAGACCCTTCATTGAGTTGTAGAGGCGTTCCGTTAAACAAATGGTTTACTTGCATAGAAAAATCACTCCGGACAAAATGGTCTATTTCTTTTATCGGTTGAAAGGAGGGAAAATGAAGGAGGGATTTAAATGATGTAACTGTATGCTAATTTATATTCGACTTATTCATACATCAGTAATCCAGAATTAAGAATTGTAATAATTTATTCGTAGATAATTGATATATCTTATAGAAATGGTAATAGAAAATAGGAAAAACCTGCTTTTTGCAAGCAGGTTTTAATAGTTTTTATAAAACTTGAGG
>NZ_JBALPC010000146.1:0-4572 GCF_036965225.1 Bacillus sp. JJ1474
GCTGGAATGATCAGAGGGGGATATTGATATATGAAAGTGGAAGCCTTACAAGCAACTCAAGGAAATTATAATTTAAAGAATTATGAAGAAACATACAAACAATTCGATTGGGCAGATGGGGAGAAGGTATTCTCCTGGTATGATACAGGTCGAGTCAATATGGCTTATGAGGCTATTGACCGCCATGCAGAATCCATCCGAAAAAATAAAATAGCTCTGTATTTCCGTGAAGGCTTAAGAAATGAAAAATATACATTTAAGGAAATGAAGGAGCTTTCTAATAAAGCAGGTAATGTTTTAAAAACATACGGAGATGTTGAAAAAGGAGATCGCGTGTTTATTTTTATGCCGCGTTCACCTGAGCTTTATTTTGCTGCATTGGGTACGATTAAACTTGGTGCAATTGTCGGTCCGCTTTTTGAAGCATTTATGGAAGGGGCGGTTCGTGACCGTTTAGAGGACAGTGAAGCTAAGGTTCTTATTACGACACCTGAATTACTGAAGCGTGTCCCTGTCGATGAGCTTCCTGCTCTAAAAACTATTTTTCTAGTAGGAGAAGGAATTGAAGAGGAAGGGCCTTATATTGATTTTAATAAAAGATTAGCGGAAGCGAGCAACAAGCTTTCTATTGAATGGGTAGAACGAACAGATGGGTTGATCCTGCATTATACTTCCGGGTCTACTGGTAAACCAAAAGGGGTATTACATGTTCACAATGCTATGATTCAGCAATATCATACAGCAAGATGGGTTCTTGACATGCAGGAAGAAGATGTCTTCTGGTGTACGGCAGATCCGGGCTGGGTTACTGGAACCTCCTACGGGATGTTTGGGCCGTGGTTAACCGGAACGTCAAATTTAATAGTAGGCGGAAGATTTAATCCGGAATCCTGGTATAAAATGATTGAAGAGTATGGCGTATCAATCTGGTACAGTGCACCTACAGCATTTAGGATGCTAATGGGAGCTGGAGATGAGGTTGTTAAGAAATTTGATTTAAGCAGCCTGCGCCATATTGTGAGTGTTGGAGAGCCTTTAAACCCTGAAGTAATAAAGTGGGGAATGAAGGTATTCCATTTAAGAGTCCATGATACTTGGTGGATGACTGAAACAGGAGCATTATTAATCTGCAACTATCCTTGCATGGAGATTAAACCTGGATCGATGGGCAAGCCTATACCAGGTGTTGTGGCTGCCATTGTTGATGACCAAGGAAATGAACTGCCTCCATATCGCATGGGCAACCTGGCCATTAAAAAAGGCTGGCCAGCTATGATGCATGCGATTTGGAATAATAAAGAGAAATATGAATCCTATTTCATGCCTGGAGACTGGTATGTTTCAGGTGATTCAGCATATATGGATGAAGATGGCTACTTATGGTTCCAAGGACGTGTGGATGATGTGATTATGACATCTGGTGAAAGAGTCGGTCCATTTGAAGTGGAGAGCAAGCTCCTTGAGCATCCTGCTGTAGCAGAAGCAGGTGTAATTGGTAAGCCGGACCCTGTCCGCGGTGAAATTATTAAAGCCTTCATTGCGCTGCTGGATGGCTATGAGGCATCTGATGAACTAGTTGAAGATATTCGTCAATTTGTGAAAAAAGGACTTGCAGCTCATGCTGCTCCACGCGAAATAGAATTCCGTGATAAACTTCCAAAAACAAGAAGCGGAAAAATTATGCGCCGTGTCTTAAAGGCTTGGGAACTAAACCTGCCAACCGGTGATCTTTCCACAATGGAAGATTAATAAACAAAAAGAAGAACCGTGCCATTTGCACGGTTCTTTTCTGTGAAAATCTATACTTCCTCTGTTGGCGGTGTTTCTGGATCATCTCCATTTCCATCGTCATCATTATCACCAGGAGGATCCTTTGGTTTTTCTTCTTTAGGTGCTGTTTCACCAGGCTGCCCAATTTGAATGATATTGGATGGAGCAGATTCTTTCCCTGCAATATCAACAGCTGTTACATAGAACTCTCCATTAGGTGCTTGGAATGAAAGAGTATTACTAGCGGAGATGCTGCTCACCTTTTTCACGCTTTCACCTGATTTTTGGTAAACACGATAGCCAATTACATCATTTTCGGCATGCGCACCCCAAACAATGGTCGAGTTTGATCGGCTAATAGCTGGGGCATCTGGAGCCTTTCCATTTTCCTCTAATTTAGAATCAGCTGCTATAAGGCCTTTCCATCTATCCTTATTCGGAATTAACTGTGATGCATCCTTTATTGAAATACCATACTTATCCTCGAAAAACTTAGGACTAATCGCTACGCCTGAATGGATAAATTCATCTGGTGTGCTGTCTAAGGCTTCGTATCTATTAGTTCCGATAAGGACATACTTTCCATCTGCAAAGTTATTATCAGTCTGTGTAGGAAGGAACTTCGCATTAAACCAGTCTGTCGCAACGAGACCTGCTTTAGAACAAGCATCAGAAGGGAGAAGACCAGATGCTGCGCAATAGGATCTGCGGACAATTCCACCAGGCATTTGGAATTGCTGATTTGTTGCCACCAGATCAGGAGCTGCGTCAAAGGCAGCATTCATAAGGTCCGCCCATAAATATACGTTACGGGGACCGTGATGGACTCCTTTATATCTAAGCTCTAATGATTTTGGAGTGTCATATCCATTCCAGACTCCAAAGCTAACTTTTGGATTAACAGCCACAAACCAGGAATCTTTTAAATCCTGACCTGTACCGGTTTTACCAGCCCAGTCTGAACCAAACTTTAACCGGCCTTTTAATGATGTTGCTGTCCCTTGATTGATTACATCTCTCATCATATCAATGGTCAAATAAGCAGTTTGCGGGCTGAATACTTCAACGGGTTCCGCTTCATGCTGATAAATAGTTTTACCAGACTTATCTACGATTTTTTCAATCATGTAAGCATCCACAAAGTTTCCGCCATTTGCAAAAGTGCCAAAGGCATTTACATTCTCTTCAACTGTTACTCCATTCGTAATTCCACCTAGAGCTAGTGAATTTGTTGAATAGTCACTTTCGATTAGTGAAGTAAAGCCCATTTTTTCTAAATATTGAGCCGGGCGCTTATCAATAATCGTTCGATAAGTCAGCATCGCAGGGACATTATAAGACATTGCTAGAGCATAGCGCGCAGAGACTAGACCACTGTATGTTTTATCATAGTTATTCGGGTAAGGTACGTTTGGTCGATGCGGGTCAAGAAAAACCTCGACATCGGGAATGACAGAACCTGGTGAAACTGCTCCCAACTCTAAAGCTGGTGCGTAAACAACTAACGGCTTCATTGTAGATCCGTTCGATCTAGTAGTATATGTCGCATGGTTTACCTGTGCAATACTATAATCTCTTCCACCAACAAAGGATAGGATTTTTCCAGTGCTGTTTTCGATGAGAATTGCACCTACCTGAACAGGCTCTACTACTTCTTTCTTTTCCTTCGTTTCAGGGTCTTCAACTATTTCAATCTTATCACTTCCGTATAGGGCAAAATTATCTTTTGCCACTTGCATTGCATCATAAATTCCCTTATGAATAGTTGTATGAATTTGGTAACCGTTTTGACGAAGATTACGATCTGCCAAAATTTTATATTCATTTTCCAGCTCTTTATCATTCTTCAAATCTTCATCCGTATAGCCATCTTCTTTGGCAAGGATGCCAGCCAAAATATCCTTTGCCCGTTTTTCTATCTCAAATGTTAAATATGGGTACTTTTCAACGGTACTTTCAACACGAGGGATAAAATCCTTCGTAATATCATAGGCTAATGCTTCTTCATATTGCTTCTGTGTGAGCCTTCCGTCATCAAACATTCTGTTTAATACTGTTTTCATCCTTGTAAGACCTGGTTCAATGCCCTCAGGCTTCTTCAATTCCCCGCCTTGTGTATAGGGGGTATAGCCAAAGGGGCTTTGAGGAAGCCCAGCAATGAAAGCGGCCTGGGGTATATTTAATTCCTTTGCATTTACTCCAAATATTCCTTTAGCAGCTGCTTGAACACCGGCGATGTTTCTGCCAGATGAATTTCTGCCAAAGGTGGAGACATTTAAATAAGCTTCCAAAATTTCTTTCTTATCGAAAAACTTTTCTAAGCGCAGGGCAAGCAAAATTTCTTTCGCTTTCCTTTCAAAAGAAACTTCATTTGTTAACAGCTGATTTTTTATTAATTGCTGTGTGAGTGTACTTCCGCCCGTTTGAACAGACGAATTCGTTACTTCTTGAAACAGAGCACGCATAATTGCCTTAGGAACAACTCCATCATGCTCATAAAAATATTCATCCTCTGTTGCAATCACGGCATCTATTAAATATTGGGATACATTCTCAAGCTTTACTTCTTCCCTGTCTAAATCTGTTCGAAGCTTTCCAAGGTAAACATTTTCTGCAAAATATAAATCGGATGTCTCTTCATAGTTATAAATATCCTTTTTCATCTTTTCATAAGGACGAATTTTCTCATTCTTAACGAGTGAAGCAAAATATCCTGCTCCAACCCCACCGGCAAAGGAGCCAACCAAGACAATAATAATAATAAATAATAAAATAAGATTCCAAGCAACTTGAAAGGAGATA
>NZ_JBALPC010000146.1:4580-4908 GCF_036965225.1 Bacillus sp. JJ1474
TACTAGCACCTTTTGCTGCTTTTTTATTGGTTAGCAGGGCTACCCACGACTTCCATTTATCTTTGTTATTTTGATTTTCCTTCATTCGCATCATTCCCCCTAAAATCACATACATTATAGCATAAACAGGCAATCCATTAGTTATCGGTTCGCTATTTTTCTAAATTTCCCTTTTTTCTTTCATCTGAGTATTTGACATTTATTATCTCATATGATAAAAATGCTTTATTATGAGAAAAGCGGGAGCGCCTTCGAAACAATCAAAAGGCAATTGTTTCTGCGATGACTAATCGCAGAAGCCTTCCTTAATGCTCACCCCCGACAAGCA
>NZ_JBALPC010000147.1:0-8212 GCF_036965225.1 Bacillus sp. JJ1474
TGTATGAGGAGTTGGGCATAAGTATTGGGTTGATTCTTCCACAGTCTTTACAAAAAAAGAACAAGATCATCTAGATAAGTATTTACTTTCAAGTCAATAGTGGTTAGACAAAAATTTCTCCCACCAAATGATGATGGGAGAGGTTTTTTTATGAAATAGTGCACTGGCACGCCATAAGTTTTCTTGTTTCTAGCCTGGATTAGATGAGATTTTGTACATTTAGTTCCAGCAAAAAAACTGTATAATTCTCTTTTTTTAAGCATTATTAAAGACCCTGAAATAGATTTATTTTCCGCGAAATCAGGAAGAAGTGAAATAGGCTAAAAACGTGAATGCTTGTGTGTTCCGGTTGCAATGTTTTTGTGGAATCATAGCAAACACCTGCCTTTCCCTTTATAACCCGCTTTGAATAAAATAAATAACCAACGGCCCTAATAAAACAATAAAAATCGCCGGAAATATGAAAAGCATCATTGGAAAGATCATTTTAACTGGGGCTTTCATTGCTTGTTCACGTGCTAATTGTGTTCGCTGCTCCCTGATTCTTTCTGTAAGTTGACGTAGGATCTTTGCCATTCCAACACCTAACAGGTCCGCTTGAATTAAAGAAGTGATGATACTTTGAAATTGAGGTACAGGGACTCTGCTTCTCAAATCTGCAAATGCTTCTCTTCTGGATTTACCTAGTTTCATATCTTCTATCGTTTGCAGAAACTCTTCTGAAAGAGGTCCCTTTGTTTGGTTGCATACCTTAATCAATGATGCATCTAGTCCCATTCCTGCTTCAATTGACAGGTTAACCATATCAAAAAAGTCAGGCATCATTTTTTGAATCTTAAACCTGCGTTTTTTTATAATGACGCTTAAATAAAAGGAAGGATAATACATACCTAAAGCCGCGACAATACCCGCTAATAAAGTGGTTGAGAAAATATTCGCATCGGCTTTTCCTAATAAAACGTATATAACAAAAAACAAAACACTCCCAATTAAAAACTGAAGAAACCTAAAATCAATCGGTGACAATTTAAGGGGATATCCAGCTTCCCGCAGTCTTTTTTCTAATTCTTTTTTTCTTGAAGAAGGAATTTTTTGATCGATAACAGCTCTTGCTTTATCACTGAACTTTTTCATTAGTAAACGGATTTTATTATCCCCTTGATTCTTCTTTTTTTGAAGCTTTAATCTCCCTTCTTCAATACCTAAATAGTGGGCTGTTCTTCTTTGTATCACAATTTCCCTTTTAAATAAAAGGCTTAAACTAGCCCCAACGACAAGTATAAAAAATAGTGAACTAAATAGAAAAAAGTATAAAGTGATCACATTTTACACCTCAATGTGCACAATTTTTTTGATAAAAATCCACCCAAGAAGAATATTCATAGAACCGATAATGACCATAGCCCATCCTAATGGATGAGAAAATAGCATTTGAAAATATTCCGGATTTACTACTTTAATATAAAATGCAAGTGCTATTGGTAAAAGTGTGATAATGACTGATGACATCCTTCCTTGAGCAGTTAATGCTTTCACTTCATCCTTTACTCTTGATCGGTCAATGATTGTCTCTTGCATTGTTTCTAACAGGAAGGCTAAGTTACCGCCGCTAGAACGCTGAATAATTAATGTATTCAGAACAATTTCTAGCTCTTTATCGGGCAGCCTTTTCAATAAACTATCAAATGCCTCCTCGACAGTGATTCCGTAATTAATATCCTGCAAAGCCTTTAGGAATTCAGGTCCAAGTGGATCCTCAATCTCCTTCGCAACCATTTTCATTGCCTGCATAAAGCTGAAGCCTGCCCGCAGTGAATTGGCCATCGTACCGAGTGCCAGCCCTAGTTGCTCTGAGCATTTTTGCAGACGCTTCTTACGTTTTCTTTTCACATACCAAATAGGTAAGTAAAATCCCATTCCTCCAGCGGCAATGATAAATAAAAAGTGTATCTCATATAAGAACCCAATGCTCATACATAGTAAGGCTGTTACTATTCTCCCAATGAATAATTCTCCTTGAGAAAGCTTTACTCCTGATTGTAGAAGAAGATGTTCATGTTTAGAAAGATTGATAGCCGTTTCAATTCCTTTGGCCATTAATTTAATTACAGAGTTATTTCGTCCTTGTTTACCGACTTGCTTCTTTTCCTTTCCAGATACGTTTAAATTTCCAATATACTTGATTAAACGTTTTTCATATTTCCCTTTTTCAAAGATGAGCGATAGAATAAGTTTGAAGAAAACAGTGCAAAAAATAAACGCAACAAAAATGAGAAGAAGGATGGAATGATTCATACCCATTCCTCCTTAATGAGTTTTTGTATATTATGCCCTGCTAGCTCAAACAGATCGGAACAATGTGGACGAATTCCTGTCGATGAGAAATTCCCTTCAATTCTGCCGGTAACGATATTTTTCTGTTCATTGTAAACGAAAAGATCCTGAAGAACGATTGTATCTCCTTCAAGTCCTAACACCTCGGTAATACGGATGATTTTTCTTGAACCATCTTTTAATCTTGCTTGTTGAACAATCAAATCGAGGGCACCTGCTATTTGTTCACGAATTGCTCGTACGGGTAAGTCAAACCCTGCCATTAATACCATCGTTTCAAGTCTGGCTAACAAATCCCTTGGAGAGTTTGCATGACCTGTCCCAAGACTTCCATCATGACCAGTGTTCATAGCTTGAAGCATATCCAACGCCTCTGCACTTCGAACCTCTCCGACAATTATTCGGTCTGGTCGCATACGCAGTGAATTTCGGACAAGATCGCGAATCGTAACTTCACCCTGTCCCTCAATATTATGCGGCCTGGATTCTAATGAAACGACGTGCTCTTGTGAAAGCTTTAATTCTGCCGCATCCTCGATAGTCACAATTCTTTCATCGCGCGGAATGAAAGAAGAAAGAACGTTTAATGTACTTGTTTTCCCAGAACCTGTTCCGCCACTAATGAAAATATTAAGCTTTGACTCTACTGCGGCTTTCAGAAATTCTGCCATATTTTCATTTAATGTACCCATTCGTAATAAATCGTAAATGGTAAACGGTGTCTCTGAAAATTTTCGAATGGTCAATGTTGGCCCATTGAGTACAAGTGGCGGGATAATCGCATTGACACGGGAACCGTCTGGAAGTCTTGCATCAACTAATGGAACACTTTCATCAATTCGCCGTCCAAGCGGTGCCACGATTTTTTCGATGACTCGAAGCACGTGTAAATTGTCCCGAAACTGGACGGCTGTTTTTTTAATTTTTCCTTTTACTTCTATATAAACATCGCTCGGCCCATTCACCATTACCTCTGTAACGTGAGGATCCGCAAGAAGAGGAGAGATCGGTCCATATCCAGTTAGTTCATGGGGGATATCATGCATGATTTGCTTCTTTTCCTCAAACGTTAGATGCTCCCCTTCTTTTAAGAAAAATTCATCAGCAAGCTTTTCGATTAATACCTCTATTTCTTCCCCTTCATTTACAGGCTTCTTGATTTCATCGACAAGAAAGTTGTGAAGACGAATTTCAAAATCGGTTAAATTTCTCATAGTACTTGCTGATCTAATCCCCAATTCTTTCCTTTCTTGTATTACCAGGTGATGTCCACCCAAACGATTTAATAAAGACATTATGCATGCCCCCCTGCGTGGACCATACGTTTCACCTTTTGTTTATTGATACCAGAACTGTTCTCAGGGTTCACAAGTGTTTCTGCCATTTGAAAAATTCTCTTTGCCACTTTTGATCTGGGGTTTGAGTATACGGCTGGCTTTCCTTCATTTACTGCTGTAATCATCAGCTTTTCCATTACAGGAAGTGCTGTGAAAATTTCCCTGCCAACTACTTTAGTAACAGTATTTATCGTTATCCCCTTTACCTTCATCTGCCGATTCAAAACAACCTTTACTTTTTCATCAAGATCTAATGACGTTAAAGTATCTATTAGCATTTTGCTGTTTTTTAATGTTGGTAGGTCTGCACAAGTCATAACCAAAATCTCGTCTGAGTTCTCTAAAGCAACAATCACATTTTCATCCATATGGCTTGATGCATCAATAATCACAACATCAAATTGTTTTCTTAATACTTCTATGGCTTTTCTGATATTATTTCCTGTTATTACTTCTGCAAATTCAGGTCTTTGAGGAGCTGAAAGAATGAAAATTCCATCCTTATAGTGAGTCATAAAATCCTTAATTTGTGTGCCAACGCTATCTTCTTTGACCCAATCGTAAATAGTTCTTTTTGGTTTCACATCTAAAAACATCGCAACGTCACCAAATTGTAAATCAAGATCAATAACTGCCACTTTCTCTAATTTCTTCCCAAAGGAGGCTGCGAGATTAACAGCAACTGTCGTTTTTCCTATTCCTCCCTTTGTACTTGCTACAGTTATGACTCTAGCATTTTTTACATTTTCAATTTGCTGGTGAAGAATGTTCTTGTTTCTGGAAACAGCTAGATTAATATCTTCCTTCACTTTAGATATTGGAAAAGAAAGAAAAATAACATCATCGGCACCCGCTCTTAAGGCCTCCTTCATATCCAGCTCTTCTTCTAAACGAAAAACTAATACTTTTGTTACGAATGGGAAACGGTCTGAAATTTTCCCACACAAGCTATAAACATCATAGGATGCTGACTGTGGTAAAAAAACAATATGATTCTCGTTTATTGACAGATCGTCCAATAGCTTAGATTCATTTTCAGCCCAATCCACCTTATATCCCAGGTATGTGATTACTTCATCAAGCTTAAACGATACATCATCATGGCTAGAAATCGAGTATATATTCGTCATCTTCTAAACACCCCTACATGTAAGTCATCTTCATGGATATGTGTTTCATCTGGATTAGATTCAACCTTGTTGTCCCCTTCTTGTCTAAGCATTAAATATAGCTCGTATTTAGAGGCAAATCCTAAAACTAATCCTTCCTTCGGAGTTACTTCAAATGTTACCATTTGATATCGCTTCATGGTTTCTTCATCATCGGAAGCATGACCTATCCCCAAAACTTTAACATTTTGTAGTAGCAGAGTTGCCGCATCATGCTGTTTATCTTTATACTCATCAGGAACTAACATGACCGCAACAATATCAACAAATGAACCAGGTGTAATAAAACCCGCTACTCCTTGAGCATCTGAAACAGCTACTGTAATTGCTCGATTTCCTTCTGAAAATGGTAACATCTCATTTCTTTTTTCTTCTTCAGCAGCAACGACAACCTCTTCCTTTTCTTCAGGTTCTTCCTCTTCCGAAATCTCGACACTTGCCGGCAGAGTAGAAGATGCTAGACTTCCCGAGACCATTACATACAACATGCCAGCAGCTATAATTCCGAACACTATGGCAAATAGCCAAATTTTTTTTGTATTCATAAAAACCCTCCGTTTGTCCTCTCCGTACTATTCAACTAACTTTACTCCGTATAAACCATAATTAAAACCAGCACTAGGTTCCCCTACTTCCCCAGCAGTTATCCCATCAATAAATTGTCCTATAATGTTTTTATTTTTACCTTTATTATCATATTCCTTTACCCAAAACGGGGCGAAACCAAGTATTTTAACTTTATCACTAGCACCGTTTACTCCAGCCCATGTTTCAATAAGGGCTACATATATAACTCGTTTACAGGAGTTATCAGCGGTAGAAGGTGATTGACAGTGAGGTTTGTCTTTGTCACTGTTAATTATAGAGTCAACTGCAGTTTCAACTGCCTTGTCAATTGGTCCATTCATCACACCTGGTTCTGGATGTACTTCATCACCTACTGAAACTTTTTTCTTACTACCGTTTTTTATTCCCTCTTCTACAATAGGTGCCCCATTTCCATCTATTCTAATAAAGCCACAATTTCCAGGGCTTTTTTTTCCTGATTTTTTTTCCTCTTCCTCATTTTCCTCTTCCCCACAAGTAAGTATTGTTTTCGTTGGAACTGCACTTTTTTCTATTGCAATCGGAGCTATACCCCTTGCTGATATTAATGGACCAGCAATCTTCGCTTTTGCAGAGGCCGATACAGATGCCGTATTAATCCCAATTACTTTTGCAAAAGTAAGAGGAACAGTTACTGTTTTCTCTACTCTTATATGTGATTTATGAACTACATCTTCATCCTTTATATCTGCATCTAAGAGTTCATACCCATTTTTTAGTGTAATATCTTTGGCAACTATTTTTGCTTGTTTCTCACTTTCGCTTTTATCTTTTAATACAAGTTTGTGTGCTCCAGCAAGTACAGCAGCATCCAAAGCTTTTTGTAGCTTGCTTTTTTCAAAATATAATCTTCCACCATCTATAGCTACTGCTGCGAAACCAAGAAGCACCACCATGAATAAAGCAACTAAAACTACCACTCCACCACTTTCATCTCGAAATTTTAAGATGCTTAATAAGCTCATCATGTTATTCTATCCTCATAATAGTGATATTTTCTTTTAAAGTTAATGGACCAACGATATTCCCTATAAGCGGTGTAAGGAAAGTTACCTGATAATCATGTATTGTGATTTTTGCTTCCTTATTAATTGAATCTAGATCGACCGTAACATTACTTGGTTGTAAGCGGATAGGCGATCCATAGTTAACTGCCGTATCTTTAATCTCAGCTTCACTTTTCCCAATACTTGCTGCCCGAGCTGCTTCTCGTCCTGCATGATCTATTTTTAAATGCGCATGTAAAATTTGTCCAAAATCAATTATTCCACACAGTATCAATATAAGGACCGGAACAACAAGTGCAAACTCGACTAACGATTGCCCTTTTTCTGATTTCATGAGTATATCTCCGTTAAAAAGGTAATAAAAGCACCTAGTGCAATTGGGATTGCATATGGGATTGAAACAGCCCCATGCTTATCACCTATAAGTTCCAAAGAGCCTCTTACCCCTCTCAAAAATACTAATGAAAACAACATATTTTTAAGTGTAAAACTAAGCTGCCTTTTTTTTAGTAAAATAACTACTGCAATAAGTCCTCCAACAATTGCCCCGTATATACCTGTATATAGAACAAACATCGTTCCCTTCCATGTACCAATGGCAGCGAGCAGCTTTACGTCACCTGCTCCAATTCCTCCCATTAAAAACGGAATGAACAATAATCCTAGTCCTACCAGGAATCCTTGACCGCTAAATAAGATTCCATTAAGACCCGATGTAAGAGAATGATAAATGAGGGCAGCTAGGATGGCAGGCAGCGTGACAATGTTTAGTATTTTACGGCTTCGAAGATCTGTTATGATGGAGATGATAAGGATGAGAGCGACCATTAGGTTTATCATAAGTATTCTCCTTTTCATTATTAAAATGAGCCCCGCCAAAGCAGGGCTTTTTGTTAAAGTATCTAACTTTTTTAAATTTTGTTAAGTTCACTTTTGATTTTCGTGAACACAGATATTATACTGTCCTTAAAAAGTCCTAATGTTGCAATTACCGCAATCGCAACAAGTCCTACCAACAATCCATACTCTGTCAACGCTTGTCCTTCTTCTTCCTTAAATAGTCTTTTAATTTGATTTAACATTGTAATTCCTCCCTAAATTGTTTTTGATATTTTGTTCTATATATAGAACTTAATGAAAGTATATATCGAATGAACTCTGGTGAAAACGCCTAAATTTGTCCAATTTCTCCATATATTAATTACATTTCTTTCATTTTCTACCTTTTTCTCGCTCTTTCTTACTATTTTACATTTTATTAAGAACGATGTGTTTTATATAATGAACAAAACAAGTGGAAAGGAATGCTTTTTTTGAAATCAAAAATGATAACCCTGCAAATGAATATTAAACTCGCAAATAATTTTTGGAAGAGATTGAAAGGTCTCTTATTTTACAAGAAACCAATTACAGAAGAAGGGCTTCTCATTACACCTTGTAATTCTGTTCACATGTTTTTCATGAGATTCCCTATTGATGTCGTCTTTCTTGACCGAAAAAACCAAGTTGTAAAAGTAGTTTCAGAGTTAAAACCATGGAGAATGATTCCACCTGTACACTCAGCCCATTCCACTCTTGAACTGCCAGTAGGTACAATTGCCAACAGTAATATTTGTGTAGGAGATTCGATAAATTTGTAAATAAAAATATTCAATTAATCCCCATCTTCAAAATAAAAAATGCGAAATCCATAAATATTAGATTTCGCACTTTTTATTTATTCTTCCTACAATTTTATTTCAACATAATTCAAACAGAA
>NZ_JBALPC010000147.1:8236-9210 GCF_036965225.1 Bacillus sp. JJ1474
TTTTTTTCAACTAAACGAAGTTTATGTTAAGATATAAATATATATTTTGAACAATCCGTTCTCAATACAGAAATTCCAATTGATTTATTATTATTATTGATAAGGTGTGTGAGATTGGATGATCGGTGATCGCGTAAAATTACTTCGTAAAGAAAAGAAAATGTCGTTATCCGAGCTTGCCGAACAAGCTGGTGTGGCCAAATCTTACTTAAGTTCGCTGGAAAGAAACCTGCAAACCAATCCTTCCATACAATTTCTCGAAAAAATCGCAGCTGTCCTTCATGTTCCGGTTGATCATTTAATTCATGAACAGCCGAATACAGATGAATTGGATTCGGAATGGATCGATATCGTACAAGAAGCCATGAATTCTGGTGTTTCTAAAGACCAGTTCCGTGAATTTCTTGAATTTAATAAATGGAGAATTGATCAAAATAAATGAGATATTAGATATTAGCTGTTCGTAAGAAGACGCAAAGGTAAACCTTGACCCTCTGCGTCTTTTTTGCAAAATAAAAAGCATTCCTATAAAGAACTGTAGTCCTTTTAGAAACACTTAGCTATTTGTGCCATTATCTCTATTCAGCTACTTCTAAAGCTAGCTTTTTTACCCCATTTTTTAATAAAAACTCCCTAATTTCTTCTTTTTCAATCCCCATTTGCTTCGCCTTGATAATTAACTTCATCCACTCACTGTCTAGTAATTCCAGTTGGACTCTTGTTTTCCCCACACTCTTCCCCCCAAAATACGAATCGTATTCCAGGCAATCCAGCCATCTTGGTATGGAATCTGCCTTTTCTAAGTGCTGCCTGATATAATAAGTTTATGTAGGAAATCTTAAAAAAAGAACGTTCCATCCATACTTTAGACCTGTGACTTTGCGTCCCTATTTTTCAATAGGTTTGCCTTTTTCTGAAGCTATTTCCTTATGTAAATGATCATCTAGTTATATTGTAATAATAGGCTGTTGGTA
>NZ_JBALPC010000147.1:9272-21002 GCF_036965225.1 Bacillus sp. JJ1474
TCTAGATATTCTTAGGAAAAATATCTATTATTATCAAGTTTCTAACATAATCTTGTTAAATATAGTCGAAATCTTTTTTTATCATTTTATATGAGGGCTATGATCCAAATGGCATGAATAACAAAGACAATCGTATATAAACCAGTAGCTGTAAGGGCTAAATTATTTACAATTTTTTTACGGGGAAGTTTTTTTATAAAAAGGAACATAAATAGAGCAGCAGATAGAATTACTTTATAACCAAGAAAATAGTACGGATTGGTTTGGAAAAGGGCATTCATGATAGGATTACTTTCCTCAATTAAAGAAAACTGAATACCGAAAAACGTGACTATACCATCGTATAAATTCAGTAAAGCTAAATAAAGAAAGATCTTTTTTAAATTGATTTTCACTGTTTATCATTCCTGATCCATTACTATTAATAAGGGCCTTGATCGTATTATTTCCAATCAAGGCCTTTGATTATCTCTTATTCGTCTTTTTTGATATAGAAGAAAACCGCCGCGCCTGCAGTCATTAATAAGACCCCTATTAATAAATAGTTATACATATTTGTAGCTGTTGAAGGTAAGATTTGCCCCTTTTCGATTGGTGCATCCAATTCTTCAAAAGGAATTGAACGTATAGGAATCGGCATAGCCGTATCCTCTTCTGCAGCAGGATTTTCTATATTATTATTTTGATCATTTTCTTGATCTGACTCTGTTTCAGGGCTGGTAGTAGGAGGAGCAGCATTATCATCTATTGGGTCGGGGTCAGTGGTTGGATCGGAACCTTGGTTTGGATTAGGATCAGGATTTGGATTAGGACTATGTCCTGTATTTTCCATTACAAACCTTAACTCAAATTCAAAAGCTAACCCTTGAAATTCATTCCCTAGTTCATATGGGAAAGTTACCTCAAATTTTATATCCTCTTGACTTTTTGAAGGTAAAAGTCTAGGCTCAAACCCATCAAAGTCTGATAATTTGCCACTATACAATACTTCTTTCGAATCCCATACTTTTAAAAGAAATTCATTGTAAAGTTTCCTTGAACCAGCTTTGTAATAAGACTCTGAATTATATGTAAAATCGCTTTCTCCACGGTTTTGAATAGTTAAATTCCTTATCGCCCAATCCCCAGGTGACATATTTTTCACATTGAATAAATAGTTATCAGGTTTTGTTTCAATATTAGGTTGTTGGTTGGTACTTGCTTGAATATTAATGGGCTGAAGGAATAATACTACATAGGCACAAATAAAGGTAATGATTAATAACCGTAATCTCATAGCAACCCCTTTCTTCCTATAAAATTAGAAAAGAATGTGTTTCAATAAATATATAGATGCGGGAAATAACCTTAGCGATGTTTTATACTTTTTATTTAAAAGGTATTTCTAAAGTTATAGAATAATCTTTCCCTTTATACCTTTGTGTAAAAGTTATACTTTCACCTGTTGGATCTGCATTCTTAATAGTTTCAGTATTTGATTTAATCGTATTTCCATCACTGAACGTAAATTCAACTTGCGCTTTCAGGTGATAGCCATTTTTATCATTTTGCCAATCCCAATCATTTTTTATTATTCTAACATCGGTAATTGCAATCACATCTGGAGTTTCTTGGGGTTTTTCATTATTTTCCTCTTCTACCCCAGAGTATTGCGTTGCTTCTAAATTAAGAGTTAGGTTCATATCTAAACCTTGATATTTATTTTGATAATATAGCCCTGTCTCTTTATCTTTCTCTTCATCATTTTTAAAAGTAACCATCATCATAATATGATCTGAATCTCCTACTGGTAAATCAGGATTTAATGGCACAATTAACCCTTGTTTTAAATAAGTTGTAATATCAGGAGACTTTCCGTTATCTGTTAGTCTCTTAAGATCCAGTAACGAAACATTATCCCATGGGGTTATAATAGGCTGCATATCGCTAGTTAAGAAATTTATGATAAATTGTGATGCGAAATCACTATCAACAATATTTCCTTCTTTGTCCTTTACTTCAATGCTAGTATGCATAAGGACTTTTTCAATGTCTAATGTTCCAATATTGATAATCTTAAAGTCTCGCAGCATATAATCTCCAGGTTTTAAGTTTGATACATTAAATACTACAGAAGGATCTACTTTAAGATCTAGGACACCTGATTTTAGGGTATTGTTCATCGTCTCCACATCATTAAATGCCGCAAAAGTTCCTCCGCCTACCAGGGAAAGTCCAAGAGTTGCACTGGCAATTCCTAATGTTAATTTCTTTTTAATAGTCATTTTGTTCACCATATCTTCCATAAATTTTAAATCAGGATGTACAATATATAGAAAGGTGGGTTAATTAACCCACCTTTCATTCTTTTATTAGTTGTTTGCTCTTTCAGAACCAGCTGATTGAGTTGCTTCAAAGACAAATCTAAATTCAGCAACCTTACCTTGGTATTGATTTTGTACGTATTTACCAGCAGCGTCCTTAGCTGATTTGTCAACAAATTCAACTTTAATGTCGATAATGTCTTCATCCCTACCTGGAATAGTTGGATTCTTATACAAATTCACACTTGAAATGTCGAATCCTCCTGCATTAGAATGATTAATTAAATCTTGCATTGATACGTAAGTACCCCCGCCATCACGTACTCCAGATCCAGTAATTCCTGATAAAAGATTAATGCCATCAGTATTTAAAATTGTTACAGCAAATTCACCTAGGAAACCAGGCGCTGTTTCACCTACTGGGTTAACCGTTAATAGTACATCTTCAATATCAAGGCTGCCCCAGTTTTGAAGTTTGAATTGGCGAGTCATTGTATCCCCTGGCTTTAGATTCGATACTTTCATTACACCTTCTGCTTGATTGCCAATTCGCAGATCCAATGTTCCTGCAGCTAAACGGTTATCCATTGTTTCAACATCGTTGAATGCTGCCCAAGTTCCTCCACCAATTAATGATAAACCTAATGCTGCAGATGCTACTCCTAAACCTAATTTCTTTTTGATTGACATTTTTTCTTCCTCCTTGGTTTCTCCCCCGTTTTTTTACGAGGTATGTAGTTTTTTTATTGAATCCTTATGTTTTCATAAGGAATACAACCATAATTAAGCGGTTTTTTCTGGCCCCTGTTTCTCATCTTTTCTCTTTGTTGCATGCTCTATTTCTTTCAGAGCTTTAAAGATTGATATTGCAGAGTATAAGAGTAATAAAACTCCTGGCCCAATTAGTAGAGTTGCTGTACCAGCTTTTGATTTTGCAAAATCTATGAAATATCCAATATAAGGAATTGAGAATCCAGTGTATTCACCTATTACATTGTCCGAAAGAACGAGTTTTGAATCTGGATATTCGTTATTATCACCTTTCGTCTGATACATAACATGGTTGCCACCCTTTACAACATCAATGACTCTGTGAGTAACGATTTTTTGTTCATCCTCCATGTATGTAATGACATCATCCTTTTGGAATCTAGTTTTATCCCCACCAGGTTTCACCGAGATGATTGAACCAGTTTTAAAGGTTGGTTCCATTGATCCGGATAATACGTTTTTCAGTTGGTATCCCAATATTTGTGGCTCTCCTCCTGAGGCTTTAGAGGAAATTACTAACATGGCCATTACTATAAGTAGTAAGAACAAAAGTACTGTTACTATATTACTTAAACCTTTCATCACTTTCTTCAATACCTTCACCCCTTTAAACTTTCGTTATATTTAATTTGGTTTCCTAACAAATTCAGTCAAAACATTGCACTGCATTGTTCATAAAAAGGTACATTTTTTAGTTTGCTTAAGTCTTTTTGTTCTCTTTAACGAACTTATTAATTTGAGTATAAGTCAAATGCATTAATTTGAAAAACGCCAAAAACGCCCATTTATTCGATATAAAGAACGTTTTGTGCTTGTTTCCTTGTTATTTCTCTTGTTTTCTAACTATTTTGTAATTTATTTAGAACATTATTGTTCTATTAAAAGAACAAATAATTAACATTGCTAAGAAACAAAAAAAGTATTTCTTAAAAGGAGTACAAAAAATCCTTGTAAGAAATACCTGAGCTTATATTTATTATTCTATTTTGTACTAGCATACTGGCTTATTAGTTAAATGCTCCTTTATGATAAATTTTTGAAGGAAATCGCGAACTTCTTCTTTTTCAACACCTAATTTTTTTGCCTCTAGTATTAGGTGTATCCATTCCTTATCTAACTTATCAATGAGTACCTTTGTCTCCATCAGACTGATCCTCCCAAAAAGTTCGTCCTTTTATAAAAATAATTGTCAATAAATGATTACCTTAATTGTATAAAATCATATTTTTCTATTTTCTTCTGATACGGTATTGCCTTTATATGAATTCTTTCCAGGGTCAAAGCATCAAAAAATGTGTACGTTGTTAAATCTTTTCCGCAAACTGGGCAAAGCCAACTCCCTATTTCGCTGCTGCTATAAGATGGTCGATGGCATTGATCACAGTTTTTTTGATACATACATGACACCACCTACAATGAATTTTCGTTCTCTTTACAGAACCTACCCATAGAGTATAGTCTAATATTCCTATTTCATAAAAAATCAAATTCACCCGTTTTTTCGTTTTAAAGAACGATTTTCGTTTGTTTTCTATGTAATCCTTTAGTTTTCTCAATATTTCAAATTTTTTATTGAACACTTTGTTCGTTATAATGAAAACACGTTAAACTAAATAAAAGGGGAATAAATACATGGTTGGAATGCGTATTAAGAGGTTAAGAATAGAAAAGGGGTTATCCATCAATGAGCTTTCTGAAAAAGCGGGTGTATCTAAATCTTATTTAAGCTACATAGAAAGAGGCATTCAACAAAATCCATCCCTGCAAGTATTATCACGATTGGCAAAAACACTTGATACGGATGTAGAGGATTTGTTGGATCAGAAGAAAAAAGCGGAGCCAACTGAGATGTATCAAATAGATCGTGAATGGATTGAATTGATCCATGATGCGATTGATATTGGGGTGACTAAAGAGGAATTTGCTTATTATTTGGATTTTATTAAATTTAAAAACATGAACGGGGGCAATGAATAAGTGTTTGCCAGGAAACAATTCTTTCTTATTTCCGCTTCAATCATTATGTTAACAGGGATTGGGCTAGTGTTTTTCTCTATAAAAGATATTTATGTCCATGAGAAAAGTAAAGAAGCTTCTTTAATTGAAGCTAAGGAGAAAGTCCAAATTAAGGCTCAAGACCAGGAACATGATATTGTTCTTCAAAATGAACAAAAAGAAGTAATTAATCCTTTCAAAAAGGGAGAGGTGATCGGCATTTTAGAAATCCCCAAACTTCAAGCAGAGCTCCCTATTGTTGAAGGGACGAGCGAATATGAATTAGAAAAAGGAGTTGGCCATTACTCCAGTACGGCGCTGCCAGGACAACCTGATCAAATTCTGCTTTCCGGTCACCGGGAAACTGTTTTTCGCCGCCTCGGAGGTTTAAGAAATGGGGATGTATTTCACGTCATCATGCCATATGGCTCCTATAGCTACGAAATTACCGGCTCACAAATTGTCGAGGCAAATGATACAACGGTTATTAAATCTACTGCACCTACGGAAACACTAACAGTCTCCACCTGCTATCCCTTTTCCTATATTGGCGATGCTCCTTATCGCTATGTGTTGACCGCACATCGAACAGAAAATCCCGTAACAAATTAAAAAGGCCAGTCCCAGCAGTTTGAACCGCAGGACCTGGCCTTTATTATGAACACTTATTATTTTTGTAAGCTTACTGCAATTCTTGAACCAACTTCCGCATTGTGCTTCACAAGCGCAATATTAGCCGTTAAGCTTGTACCTTCTGTTAGCTCTTTTACTTTTCCTAAAAGGAATGGAGTTACTTCTTTACCAGCGATATTATTTTCTTTTGCTTCTTTTAACGCTGATTCGATCACATTTGTAATGAATGCTTCTTCTAATGCATCCGCTTCTGGGATCGGGTTAGCAATAACAACACCGCCGTTTAGGCCAAGCTCCCATTTTGTGCGGATAATAGCTGCTGCATCTTCAGGAGTGTCAACACGTTGGTGCAAGCCAAATGGACTTGTACGCGTATAGAATGCAGGAAGGACATCTGTTTCATATCCGACAACAGGAACTCCATGTGTTTCTAAGTACTCTAATGTTAGGCCGATATCAAGAATGGATTTAGCTCCTGCGCATACTACTGCCACATTCGTTTGTGCTAATTCTTGAAGGTCAGCAGAAATATCCATTGTTGTTTCTGCTTCACGGTGAACCCCACCGATTCCGCCTGTAACGAATAATTCAATGCCTGCAAGCTCTGCGCAAATCATTGTCGTAGCAACTGTTGTAGCACCATCTTTCTTTTGCGCTACTAGGTATGCCAGGTCACGGCGGCTAGCTTTTGCGACATCTTTGGCTTGTCCTAGGTATTCTAACTCTTCATCTGAAAGACCGATTTTAATTTTTCCATTTAAAATCGCAATTGTTGCGGGAACTGCACCGTTTTTACGGACAATCTCTTCTACTTCTCTAGCTGTTTGCACGTTTTGCGGATATGGCATTCCGTGAGAGATGATCGTTGATTCTAAAGCAACAATCGGTTTATTAGCTTTTTTTGCTTCTTGAACTTCCGCTGAATATTCTAACCAGTTTTCTAACATGTGACAAAACCCCTTATTTAAAGTATTGGTTGAACGTTTCTTGCAAGTGAACTTGATTTAAATTCGGATTCACAGTTTCGTGAGATTGCAGTGTAATAGCGGAACAGGATATCCCTATTTTACAAGCGTTCTCAATATCTAATCCTTGTAAATGTGCATACATCATTCCTGAGACAAGCGAATCTCCGGCACCTGTCACATCTTCCACTTGAATTTTTGGCGGAAGGACTGTCCCAGACTCTCCTTTTTGTGTAGAGTAAATGAGACCTTTATCTCCTCTAGTGATAACGACCTTTTCTACACCCTTTTCCAGCATTTTTTCTGCTGCCTTGAAAAAATCGCTATCATTCTTAATTTCCATTTCAGATAAGGCTTCTGCCTCGTCCTTATTGGCAATTAACCACGTGACTCCAGCCAAGCTTTTTGGCAGCTTCTTTACTTTTGGCGCAGAGACAGGTGTAATGCAAACCGGAATTTTTGCTTCATGACAACGACCGATTAGCTGCTTAATGACTTCTGCTGGAAAGTTCGTATCAATAACAACTAAATCTGATGAAGCAATATGTCCCCATTTTCTCTCGACAAAATCGATGTCAACCAAATCATAGATTGACATGTCTGCTAGAGCAATCGCCATTTCACCCTCATGATCTAACACGGCGGTATATGTTCCTGTAGCTGCATTCGAGAAAGCTTGGGATGGGCTGATGTCTGCATACGATTTTGTATGCTCCAGCAGCCAATCGCCTTCTCCGTCCTCACCGACTGCAGTCATAAGAGCGACATCACATCCTAATCTTCCAAGGTTCTCTGCAATATTTCTTGCCACCCCGCCAAATGATTGCGAGCTTTCAGCAGGATTGGATGTGCCAAGCTGGAGCGTTTGAAGTGTCTGTATTTTTCTATCCACATTGGATCCGCCAATACAGACGATATGTTTCCTTTTTGGAAGCACATAAGCTCTGCCGAGAAGCTTTCCCTCTTTCGTTAAAGATGAAATATAGCCGGCGACCGCTGATCGTGACAACCCCGTCTTATCAGAAATCTCATTTTGTGAGATAAAAGGGTTTTCCTCAATAAGCTGTAATATTAACGACTCTTTTTGATTCATAATGATTCAGCCCTTATTAAATAAACTTTTGTCCTAATTATAAACACTTGTCTTTAATTATGCAATATCTTTTTTATAGTCCTTTTTAATAGGATTACTGATTATTCCCTCCTACCTTTCCCTATTTTTTAATATTCAATTATTGTTATGAACTAGACAGAAAGAAAAAATTCAAATATAATTAGCTAGGTAACTAATTTGAAAAGGTGATTTATTTGAATCAAATACAAAATAATCTTTTTCACTCGATTAACCAGTTTAGCCGGCACTTTTCAAAAATCCTGAATGAGGCATTAACTCCTCTTGGATTATACACAGCTCAATGGACAATTATTTATTTACTTAAAACGAATGGACCAGCCACTCAAAAGGAATTGTCCCATTATCTAGGAGTTGAGGCCCCTACCATGACGCGGACGCTAGCAAGAATGGAAAAGTCAGGCTGGATAACAAAGAAGACCGGTACCGACAAACGAGAAAAACAAATCACTCTGACTGAGGTAGCTAACGGTATGTATGACACTTGGCTTCAAACTGTACGGACATGTGAGAGTCAAGCTTTAAAAAATATTTCTGATCAAGAGACTACAGAAATGCTGTCAATTTTGAAAAAGATGTCAGTCAATCTTTAAGTTATTTCTGTAGTTATTTTTTTAGGAGGACATCTATGAAAAAGCAACCATTATGGACAAAGGGTTTTTTAAGTATTTCAATTACAAGTTTTTTTATGTTTATCGGCTTTTATATTTTGCTGACCACACTGCCGATTTATGTATTGGACGATTTAAATGGGAACGGAACCCAAGTAGGATTAATTACATCCGTTTTCCTCATTGCAGCGGTTCTGATCAGACCATTATCAGGTAAATGGCTTGATGAAATTGGTCGGAAAAAGATTCTTTTTATTGCATTGATCTTGTTTTTCGTTTCCAGTATTTTTTATTTTTGGGCAAATACTATGCCTACTTTGCTTATTTTACGATTCGTTCACGGAATAGGATTTGGGATGGTGACGACAGCAGCTGGTGCGATTGCAGCTGATATTGTCCCTAATGAAAGAAAAGGGGAAGGACTTGGCTATTATTCGATGTTTATGAATTTAGCCATGGTAATGGGACCTTTTGCAGGCTTAACTATCATTCAATACTCGAGCTTTAACTCGCTGTTTATGTTATGTTCCATTTTATCGTTCCTAGCAATATTACTTTCATTTGCTGTACAGTTGCCTAAAGGAAATACTCTCGAGTCAAAACCAGCTCAGCCACAGAAATTATCGATTGACAGCCTATTTGAGAAGAAGGCAATTCCAGTTTCAATCGTGGCTGGAATTCTTGCTATCAGTTATTCGGGAATTCTTGCGTTTATTTCTGTTTATGCAAAAGAGCTTGGTTTAATCGAGGCAGCTAGCTTTTTCTTTGTTGTTTATGCTGCTGCCATGCTTATTTCCCGGCCTTTTACCGGAAAATGGTTTGATCTTTATGGGGAAAATAAGATTATTTATCCGGCAATCATTTTATTTGCCATTGGGATGTTTTTGCTAAGCCAGGCTACTACCACCTTTGGATTTCTGCTTGCCGGGGTCATTATCGGCTTAGGATATGGAAGCCTTACACCTTGCTTACAAACGATAGCCATTAAAAATTCTGATCCTTCAAGAAGAGGGTTAGCTACTTCGACATTCTTTACATTTTTCGATACTGGTATTGGTCTTGGGTCTTACGTTCTCGGAATTATCGCCGCGTATACGAGTTTTTCAACAGTCTATTTTATTTTAGTCGGAGTCATTTTTCTTGCTCTGTTTGCTTACTTTCTCTTACATGGAAAGAAAGCACTCTTGCCACAATCCAGAAAGACATCAGAAGTGTAATTGGAGGAAATCAGCTTGTTGGCTGATTTCCTTTTTTATTTTTATTGTATATCAGCGCATCTAACTAAAAAAACTAAACCAATTGAGGTTTAGTCTACAGTTCTTGGCAATATCAATATCTCTACTCTTCTATTTTTTGTTCGTCCCTCGCTCGTATCATTAGATGCAACTGGCTGGAATTCTCCAAAGCCCTTCGCACTGAACCAGCTTGGATCTAGTTTATCATTATGCAGAACAATTTTCATAAAGTTAATCGCTCTCATCACGCTTAATTCCCAGTTCGATTCAAACGGGGCATTTCCGATTGGTACATTGTCTGTATGTCCGCTAATGATAATATTCCTAGGGGGCTCCATAATAAGCAGCTCAGCTATTTCATCTGCAACCTTTACATCATTAGTCCGAACATCCGCACTTCCAGGTGAAAATAATACATTATCTCGAATCGAAACGAGCAATCCTTCGTCTGTAAGGGAGGTTTGAAGCCTTTCAGTTAAGTTGTTTTGATCAATATAAGTATTTACCTTATTTTGGATTGTGGCAAGTTCCTGCTGTTCTGCTTCTTTAAGTATCTCAGCTGCATTTTTCTGATCCCTTTTACTTTTCGTATCATCGCCTTTAACATCTGTTGATTGCATCTGCCCTTCAGGTATTGGACTTGGGAAATCAAAAATTCCCGTTCCGCCTGAAAATGCACTATTGAAAGCTCTTGAAATTGCCTGGAACTTTTGAGCATCAACTGAGCTTGAAGCGAACAGAACGATAAACAAGGCTAACAGCAAGGTTAATAAGTCTGCATAAGGGAGCAACCATGATTCATCAATGTGCTCCTCTTTGTGATCCTTCTTTTTCCTTCTACTCACCTTTCTTCACGCCGCCTTCTTCAAGAAATATCTTTCTTTCTCCTGCCGGTAAATAAGATGCTAATTTTTGTTCAATGACTCGCGGCGCCTCTCCTTCAAGAACTGATAGAACACCTTCAATCATCATAGTCTTTAGCTTTGTTTCCTGCTTTGATTTTCTTTTCAGCTTATTTGCAAATGGATGCCAAAGGACATATCCTGTGAAAATCCCTAATAAAGTTGCCACGAACGCAGCACTAATTGCATGACCTAAAGTATCTGTATCGTTCATATTTCCGAGAGCGGCAATTAATCCGACAACTGCTCCCAATACTCCTAATGTCGGAGCATAAGTTCCAGCCTGGGAGAAAATTTGAGCTCCCGCTGCATGTCTCTCTTCCATTGCTTCAATTTCCTCATTTAAAACGTCACGTATGTAATCTGCACTCTGACCATCTACAGCTAGGGAGAGTCCATTTTTTAGGAATGGGTCATCGATTTCACTTGTCTTTGCTTCAAGTGCTAGCAACCCTTCTTTTCTTGCAAGCTGTGCCCATTCAGAAATTATTTTTATTAAATCAACTGGATTCATTTGTTTTTTCTCTTTAAAAATAATTCCGAACAACTTTGGAAGTCGTTTTATTTCACTAGTTGGGAACGCAATTGCTACTGTAGCAGCTGTCCCTAGTAAAATAATTAATACAGCCGCTGGGTTCATTAGCACTGCAGGATCTACTCCTTTAAGAACCATCCCTACCCCAACTGCGATAATCCCCAATATTAAACCTATTAACGTTGTTTTATCCATATGTCCTCACCCATCTTTATTTAAAAATACTCCCTCTTTTCTTATTTCGACATATTCCTTCAAAGATTAAGGTGAAAATTCTTATTTTTTTCTTTTTCAATTTGTTAACTTATTATTTTTTCACTATTCTACGATTATTGTTGTTCTCTAACGTTGAAATTTCTATTTCATTTACCTTATTGCTATATTGCTCCTCCTAATTTGTTCCCTAACATAGAGAAAGACAGGGATGGAACCCCTGCCCTTTCTTAGATCAATGCTTATTAATAAATAATTGACCTAATAGCTTTTACTGCCGCGAAAATGCTTGTTCCGTATGAGGTGAATCAGTGGCGGAGCAGCAATGGTTTTAGAAATTGTCATCATTTTCATTATTAATTGTTAGAAGAAGAAGCCGCAACCGCAACGTCTTCTGCAACCGCAAAAGAAATCACTTCTTCTGCGATCTGTTCT
>NZ_JBALPC010000147.1:21086-23200 GCF_036965225.1 Bacillus sp. JJ1474
TTCTTCTGCGATCTGTTCTGCGGACTTCTCTTACATTCACTCTATTGGCAGCAATATTTACTTCATCGGCCCTAATATTCTGAACTCGTCTTCTTCCTGTTTGCTGGAACATTCATCTTCCCCCCTTCCTTTTTCACTAATATAGACTATGCTTTAGTTTAAATATGGAGTGGACAAACAACTAAAATAAAGTGCCCATTTTCTAAAAATGCTCGCCTTTTTTATAGCAATCATTCTATCCCTTTACTAGTTGAAACCTAGCTTTTTCAGCTCACTTTTCAAATAGTTGTTTCTATCCGTTATAAATTTACAAATGAATTCCGGTTCCATATCAAATTGTTCGATATACATTTTTTTATAGGGATCTTTTAAAACATAAGGACGAAGGTTCGTATATATGTCCTGTATTATTGGTTTCATAAAGTCGACTGTAAATTGATGTTTGAGGATCTGATCGAGGTTCTTATAATATAAATTTCTAAATGAAGGGACATCGAGCATTCTTGCCGATAACGTATTAAAACCTTCTATTCTTACATAGTCATAATCCATAATCTCCCCATGAACATCTCTTCCCCAAGTTGCATCATAATCCCAAGGAAGAATTTCAAATAACCCCGCATCACCATTCCTGCACAAAGCATAGTTCTGAACAAATCCATCGTAGTTTTGAGTACAAACCGCACCTGCTAGCCAAAGCAAATACTTTTCAACATCCATATAATTTCCTATCTCTCGTTCAAATTCTTCTCTTAAAAGTGTATTGGCTTTGAAAATAAACTCTTGTAAGATCAAACATTCTTCGTCCGGTCCATACTTTATTTCATAGCCCATTTCTAAAGATCTCTTAGGAGCATTATCATATTCACTAATCAGTGAGAAATTTGCATCTCCATCAACCGCGTAAAATATCGATTGTACTGGGATATTCCTTTTTTTGAAAAAGTATTCATCTACTGACTCTAATTGTAAATAAACTCCTTCTGGTTTTCCATTTAATACAAGAAAAACATGCTCTGCAGAGGGGGCCTTGACACCAATACTAGAGAAAAAATCAAAAGAAAGCTTATTTCTTATTAATGAATGATCTTTATATTCTGCATTTAAATGAAGCTCTTTTGCCCCATTCCATGTCCTAGGTTTATAAAAATGAAAATGATACGACTTCTTCTTGAACTCTCGAACATAATATCCTCGGTACCTAATATCAATGTCATGCTTTTTATTTTGAATGTTTATTATTCCCGTAACAGATTTATCTGACCAAATATTCTTCTTTAAATCGATGAGGCTTTTCGGATTTATAAATAAGTTATAGATTGGTATATCTGTTTTTTTCAAAATAATCTCCCCCAACCGAACATGTTATTAAATGGTATGACAAACATTAAAAGGGTGACAGTCCTATTTCCAAAAATACGCAATCGTCTAAGGCAAAACTTCTTTCGGATCCGTATTCTAATAGCAGGAAGATGAAGAATGAACCAATCAATAAGGAGGATATGACTTTGAAAGGTTATAGTGAAGCCGATATCCATCGTGCGGTTGAAGAAGTAATCGCTGCAGGAATGGAAAAGTTTCTTTATCAAGAGCCATTTTCATCTAAAAGATCAAGGCAGTCTGATAGCAGAAAGTGTTCGCTCGATACAAGAATGGATCGTGAGAATGATGAATAAAAGCTTTGCAAATGCAAAGCTTTTTAATTACAAAGCAATATACATAGGATTTTTTAATTAAGGGGAAGATACATGAATGAAAACGAAAGGAGCAGATACAATGGCAAGAGGTAAAGAATTTAACCACAAAAACAAAAATCACCCTGGTAATTTCCCAGACAATTCAGTAATAGAAAGTAAAGCAACAGAGGCACAAGAGGATGAAGAATTTCTTGTTGTGCAGGAGGCCTTCAAAAATCGCATAGAAGGTCACGATGGGACCGAATTTCGGGATAAGTAATTCGAACAAATATCTAGTATAGATAAATTTAACTGGACAAGTTTTCTGCTTTTCTTGAAAACTTGTCCAATTAATCTACTTTGCTGGACAGCTTTTTTACTTTTTCCGAAAAGCTGTCCACTAAACTTACTTTGTCGGACAGCTTTTTCACTTTTTCC
>NZ_JBALPC010000147.1:23260-23428 GCF_036965225.1 Bacillus sp. JJ1474
TTGTCGGACAGCTTTTTCATTTTTTCCGAAAACCTGTCCACTAAACTTACTTTGTCAGACAGCTTTTTTACTTTTTCCAAAAACCTGTCCACTAAATCTACTTCGTCGGACAGCTTTTTTACTTTTTCCGAAAAGCTGTCCACTTAACTTACTTTGTCGGACAGCTTT
>NZ_JBALPC010000148.1:0-51624 GCF_036965225.1 Bacillus sp. JJ1474
ATATTAAACTTATTCTAAAAAAGTTTTATCTGCAGAATATTTCATCTTTTAAAACAATTCAGTTATTATGTATTGTTTTGTCATTTTTTCTATTATATAATGCTTTTAATTACTGAAATTGTAGATTGTTGACAATCTACAATTTTAACGATTGTCTACTGTAAATGACTAAAGGATGGATAGATTGGTATGAACAACAAAATTGTGTACCCAACTTTAAAGGATAATGTTGTAACCATCATTAGAAATAAAATTATTAAAGGTGAATTATTGCCTGGAAGTAGAATTATTGAATCAGAAATTGCAAAGGATTTGGAAATTAGTAGGGGCCCGATTAGAGAGGCACTGCGTCAAATTGAGCACGAGGGTTTGATTGAATACAAATCCAATAAAGGATGTACTGTCCGGACAATTGATGCCAAAGAGGTAGAAGATATTTATTTAATTAGAGCACATTTGGAGATGCTGGCAGTGGATATTTGTGATGGTAAATATAAAATGGAAACGATTCAAGAAATGGATAGCTTACTCGAGGAAATGGATGCGTCCTCAAAAGAAAGGGAAATTTATCGTCTAGTTGAATTGGACGAGCTTTTCCATACAAAAATAATTAAGGAATCAGGAAATGAAAGGCTTTACGATGTATGGTCAACATTCTGGAGTGCGAATGTTGTCATTTTTACCTCAACATATAATTTGAAGTTAGCAGATTCTAAAGATCAGCGTCCCGCTCATGAAAGAATTTTGAATACGATTAAAATTGGAGATAAAGAAGAAATAAAAAATTCAATTAAACGTCATTATATAAGATCGGCAAATCCATTTAAATCTATTTAAAGAATCCTTTTTAGCAGTTATTTAAATAAATAATTGTAATTTTTTAACTATTCAAATCCTATAGAATGCAGTTTCTGTAAAGAGATATGATCAAAAAACATCTGAAACGCATAGATACTTGAGAGGGGGAATGTTAAAGTCATAAAAATTTTGGATAATCAGCATATTTACTAGAAGGTAAATCCTGTTGAAGAAACTTCAAATAACGAAAAACTAGATTCATGTTGTCCTTTGGGGAATTCTAACAACAGGGAATAGGAGTTTAACAAATTGAAAGGGGGATTTCAATTGAAAGAAACGATTAGAAAAGATCATGTTATTGAAAACTTTTTCGGTGTTGAAGTAGCAGATCCCTATCGTTGGCTGGAAGATGAAACTCTTCCAGATACCAAAAAGTGGACAGAGATGCAAAACGAGCGAACTCGAGCATTATTAGATGGCCAGGTTCAAAAGGAAAGTATTAATAAGAGGCTCAAAGAGCTCTATGATTATGAGAAATATTCAACACCGGAGAAAAAAGGAGATTATTATTACTTTTTCAAGAATGACGGTCTCCAAAATCAACCTGTCTACTATCGTACTTTATCATTGGAAGATAATGTATTTGAAGTGGTTTTGGATCCTAACCAGCTAAGTCATGAAGGTACTGCTGCCATTATGAACATTTCATTCAATCAAGATGGAACGTTGATGGCTTATGCTGTCTCCTATAACGGAAGTGATTGGGAAGATGTAAAAATCAAAGATCTTAAAACGGGCTTGGACTACCCTGAAACGTTAAAATGGTGCAAGTTTTCAAGCTTTGCTTGGAGTGGGGATTCATCAGGCTTTTTCTATAATCGATATCCTGATCCCTCGACAGTGAATCCTGGAGAGGACAGTTATTATAATCGCGTTTATTTTCACCAGGTGAACACTTCACAGACAGAAGATGAATTGATCTATGAAGAGCCGGATCGTAAAGAGCGTATATTTTATCCGTCTATTACCGAAGACCATCAATATCTTATCTTGCATGTAACTCATGGGACGGAACCAATAAATGAAATTTATTATAAACATCTGACTGGTTCCGATATCTTTAAGCCTGTAATTGAAAAGGTCCCTGCGTACTTCACTTTCTTAGGCAATGATGGGTCAACATTTTATTTCGAAACAAATGATTATGCACCAAAAGGGAAATTGATATCTGTAGATTTGGAAAATCCTGCACAGGAAAATTGGAGAGAGCTAGTTTCTGAGAAAGAAGATCCAATTGCCTTCAGTAAAATGTTGAACGGCAAGTTCATCGTTTGTACTATGCATGATGCCCACTACAAAATGACCATTTATGAGAAGGATGGAAGTTTACCAATCGAGTTGCCACTTCCGAACTTTATTACAATCAACGATGTTAAAGGGACAAGCACTTCATCTGAAATGTTTGTCAGCTATACATCCTTCCTCCATTCGTTGAAGGTAATAAAATATGACTTCGAAACCGGAAAATTGATGAATGTTTTCTACAAGCAAGGTAGCGAATCGACTGAACGATTTGAAACAAAGCAAGTATTTTACCCTTCAAAAGATGGAACGATTGTTCCGATGTTCCTTACCTATAAAAAAGGGCTGGAATTGAACGGAGATAATCCGGTATTACTTTACGGATACGGCGGCTATACCGCATGTATGACCCCATCCTATTCTCCATCGCAAAAGATGTGGATGGAGCAAGGAGGCATCTACGCAGTCGCAAATATCCGTGGTGGCGGGGAATATGGACAAGAGTGGCACCGGGCAGCACTTTTTGAAAAACGCCAAAATAGCTTTGATGATTTTATTGCTGCATCGGAATGGCTTATTCAAGAAAACTATACCAATTCGTACAAACTGGCCATTATGGGTGCAAGTAATGGTGGGCTTCTAGTTGGGGCATGTATAACGCAACGCCCTGAATTATTCGGAGCGGCACTATGCTTAGTCCCTGTGACAGATATGCTGCGTTTCCAGCGTTTCACAGTAGGCCGTTTTTGGACAACGGAGTTTGGTAATGCGGAAAAAAGCGAGCATGATTTTAAGTTCTTGTATAGCTACTCACCCTTACATAATGTCAAAAAGGGTACAGAGTATCCGCCTACCCTTATTTCTACTGCTGATACCGATGACCGGGTTGTGCCGATGCATGCAAAGAAATTTGCTGCTACTTTACAGGAAGCACAAAGTGGAAATAACCCAATCATCCTAAGAGTTGAGAAAAATGCTGGTCACGGGCAAGGAAAGCCACTATCCAAAGTAATTGAAGAGGAAGTTGATTTGTACACGTTTTTATTTAAAGAACTAAATATCATTTTTAAGGAGAGTTGACCGTGAAGAAAATTTTGATTTTTCCAATACTTGCGATCATGCTAGTCTTTGCCGGCTGCAGTAAATCCAATCCGTTAGTAGAATCTAGTAAACCAGCAAGCAATGAGGCTGAAAAAGGTGAAAAGTCCGTTGTTATTGCATTAGGATCTGACCCGGTTCATTTTAACCCGAATGTTGGAGATGGCGGATCTGGGTACATCACAGCCAATATCATGAATTCTTTAGTGAAAATTGATGACGGTTATAATATCTTACCGGATCTTGCTGAGACTTGGGATATTTCAGAAGATGGGAAAAAGTATACATTTCACTTGTTTAAGGGAGTTAAATGGCATGATGGCGAGCCGTTTAAATCCAAAGATGTAAAGTGGACCATTGATACGATCATTAAAGAAAAAGGATTTATCGTTAACCAGCTTGGTTCTATTGACAATATCGAGACGCCAGATGATGACACGGTCGTGATCAATCTCAAAGAGCCGAATGCAGCGATTTTAAGTATTCTATCTGGTGCATTGATCATGCCTTCCCACCTATATGAAGGAACAGACTGGGTAACCAATCCGGTCAATAAAAATCCAGTTGGGACAGGTGCTTTCAAATTGAAAGAACATAATCGTGGTGTAAGTCTTGTATTGGAAGCGAATAAAGATTATTTCCGCGGGGCACCAAAACTTGATAAGCTAATTTTCTCTGTTATCCCAGACGAAAATACAGTCGTACAGTCGTTCTTAAATGGGGAAGTAGACGTCATTGACTACAGTTCAGCGATTACACCAGCAGCTGTACCGGGATTAGAGAAACGAGACGATGTAAAAATAGTTAAAACTCTTTCCAATTCAAGACAATATATGATAGCAAATACAGCGAAGAAGCCATGGGATGATGTTCGGGTTCGTGAAGCTTTAGCCCTTGCAATCGATCGGGACGAATTGGTAGCAAAAGCGCATAAAGGATATGGCTGGAGGGCAGAAGGCTTTTATACTCCAGCGGTAGAGTGGGCTTATAACGATAAGGATCTCATGCCAGAAAGAGATATTGAAAAAGCGAAGCAATTACTTGATGAAGCTGGGTTAACCGCTGATAGCAACGGCGTTCGAATAAAAGACCTGGAAATCCTAATCTTCCAATTCCCGGTTTTTGCAGATATGGCTAAAGTTGTACAAGCAAATTTAAAGGAAATTGGTATTGAATCGAAAATTTCCTCTCTTGAGTACTCTGCATGGGATGAAAAAGTCCGTAGCGGTGACTATGAAATTACTATTTTAGGCGGCAACCATGGCATCGATCCTGAAGGCTTATTTGTTCGTGTAGGTACAGAAGGTTCTATGAACTTGATGAATTATAGTAATCCAGAAATAGATAACCTGCTAGCAGAAGGTTTACGCGTTACGGATCAAGATGAACGTGCAGTTATTTACAAAGAAGTCCAAAAAATTATGTCTGAAGATTTCCCTGTCATTCCGTTAACAGAATGGATGTATATCTTTGTCATGAAAGATTATATTTCCGGTCACCCGATTGATGATGGAATCGGTGAAGTAGCGGCGGCAGAGTATTCCATCTTAGATACGGCCAAGTAAGTATTTCTATTAATCTACCAATGGCAATGTATTTTTACATTGCCATTGATGTTCATACAGAAAGAAGGTATGACGATTTGAGACAGTTTATTATTAAACGCTTATCCACTGGGTTTTTGGCAGTTATAGCAGTCATGACCATCAGTTTCTTCATTATGCATGCAGCCCCCGGTGATCCGATACGAATTTTAGCGGGAAGAGATAATCCATCTGAAGAAATGATAAGCGAACTGCAGAAAAAATATGGCTTGGATCAGCCTGTCCATATTCAATTACTATCTTATTTAAAAAACGTGGTCAAGGGAGATTTCGGAGAATCCATTCTTTATAATGAACCAGTCATGAAACTTATTGTTGCGACAATGGGTCCATCCTTGTTATTGGCCCTTACTGGAGCCGTTATAGCCCTTATTATTGGAACAGCATTAGGACTCTATGCCGGTCAGCATTACGGCTCGAAAAGGGATAAGGTCATCACCGGATGGGCGTATATTTTTAATTCTATGCCTTCGTTCTGGTTGGCCATTATGTTTATCATGATTTTTGCTTCATGGCTAAATGTCCTTCCGACTTCCGGAATGATGGATTTACGAAGTAATTATACGGGCTTGCCTTATTATACGGATATATTGAAGCATTTAGTGTTACCTGTCGCTACGCTATCGCTTATTCAAATTCCTACCTATTTTAAAATTGCACAGACCACCGTACTGCAAGTAAAATCCGAGGATTTTGTCACGACTTTCATGGCTACTGGTATGAGTGAGAGGAAAATCTTCAATAAATACGTTTTGAAAAATGTATTGCTTCCAACAGTTACTGTATTCGGTCTTACCCTTGCTTATATTGTTTCCGGTTCGGCCTTAATTGAAATCGTCTTTTCATGGCCCGGTACAGGAAGGCTTATGTTAGACGCCATTATGCGCAGAGACTACCCGTTGCTTATGGGAATCTATTTAATTATGTCTGTTTCGATTGCTGTCATGATGGTTGTAACTGATGTCGTTTACGCCTTTATCGATCCAAGAATTCGGTATAAGTAATTGGGCCGATACGATTCTACAGATGTAAAAGTAGTTCAGAAAGGGGTAAAAGACTTATGGAACTTGTAAAAAGAAACGATGCCATCTTTAAAAAGTCGTTCTCAGCGATCCAAAAAAATTCACTTCTTAGATCAGGAATTTTTATCTTATTCATCATCTTACTAGTTGTTGCATTTGCACCCTTGCTTGCAACTCATGATCCATATGTATTAGGTGATGATTTATTGGAGCCCCCTGGCAAGGATCACTGGCTTGGAACGGATGGCTTGGGAAGAGATATTTACAGCATGATCCTTTATGGGGCAAGAACATCGCTTTTGATTGGATTGGTTTCAGCGCTCATCTCTGGTGTTATTGGTACGCTGGTCGGTGCTGCAGCTGGCTACTTCGGTGGAAAAACGGACAGAATTATTTCGGAAATCATCAATGTCTTTTTAATGATTCCATCTTTCTTCTTAATTTTGATCGTTGTTGCGTTATTCGGCAGTAACTTGCTAAATGTGATGATCGTAATTGGTTTGACTTCATGGCCGAGCAATGCCCGCCTTATGAGGGTCCAAGCGATTAGTCTTAAGGAGCGAGTGTTTATCCAAAGTGTAGATACAATTGGAGAAAATCATGTCTCTATTCTTTTTAAATATATCATTCCAAATGGCATTTTTCCCGTTATTGCCAACACGACACTTAGTGTTGCGGGGGCAATATTGACAGAAGCAGGTTTGAGCTTCTTAGGATTAGGAGATCCGAATTTAATCAGCTGGGGTCAAATGATTTTTGATGGAAAGGCTTATATGACATCAGCTTGGTGGATTTCTACCTTCTCCGGTCTTGCGACAGTTATTCTAGTCGTTAGCTTTTACTTGATTGGTGATGGTCTGAATACTTTGCTGAATCCTAAACGTAAAGGTGAATAGTTAGGAGGAGCTCCGTTGTGAATATTTTAGAAATAGAAAACTTAAATGTTGTATACACAGGCAGAAAGGAAAAGGTCTACGCAGTTAACGATGTCTCCTTGTCAATCGCAGAAGGCGAATCCGTAGGGATTGTCGGGGAAAGCGGATCTGGAAAATCAACGCTTGCAATGGCGGTTCTCAGGCTTTTGTCTGAGAAAAAAGCAGATGTATCAGGCACGATTAATTTCCAAGGAAAAGACATCTTAAGTATGAGTTTAAAAGATTACAAGGAGATTAGGTGGAAAGAAATATCGGTCGTGTTCCAAAAATCAATGAATGCCCTCAGCCCGATACACAAAATCGGCGGTCAACTAGAGGATATTTATCGAGTCCATGAGCCGAATGAAAATAAAAAAGTAATCAAAGAGAAAATTCTAAAACTCTTTATGATGGTAAACTTATCTGACCGAGTATACAACCTTTATCCGCATGAATTATCCGGTGGGATGCTGCAGAGGGTCTCCATCGCTTTAAGCCTTATTCATAATCCGTCATTCATTGTTTTGGATGAAGCAACGACAGCATTGGATGTTGTCACGCAAGGGCAGATTTTGAGGGAAATTAAAAAGCTTGAAACAAAAATTAAAATGACGAGAATGATGATTACACATGACATTTCCGTTGTTGCTACGTCTTGTGATAAAGTGGTCGTCATGTATGCGGGAAAAGTAATGGAAGTCGGCAATGTTAAGGACGTATTAACGAAGCCTGCCCATCCGTACACACAAGGGTTACTGAATTCCTTTCCTTCGTTAAAAGGTGAAAAAAAGCAACTGACTGGAATTAGAGGATTTCTGCCTGATTTATCAGAAAGGCAAAATGGTTGTATTTTTGCACCAAGATGTGATTTCGCAAAGGATATTTGTCGAAATGTTACTCCGAAGGACTATGAAGTCGGTTCGAACCAACGGTCTGCCTGTCATATGCATGGGAGTGAATATTATGAAAACAGAAGAGCGAACTAAACCGATAACGGATAACACAAAAAGAGAAGAACAAAACGTTTTAGAAGTAAATAATATAAGCAAATGGTTCGAGCAAAGATCTTCTTTTTTACGACCTAAAAATTGGGTGAAGTCCGTTGATAAAGTCAGTTTTAAACTGGCTAAAGGTGAAGTATTAGGGGTAATCGGTGAGAGTGGCTGTGGAAAATCGACATTGGGGAAGGTACTTATTCATTTGGAAACACCGACGCACGGAGATATTTTGATTAATGGGTCCTCGTCAGCCGAACTGATTAAAAAAGATAAGAAGTCATTCAAACGTAATTTACAAATGATTTTCCAGAATCCTTTTGACACCTTTCCTCCGGGCCATACAATAGGAAGATTAATGATGAGGCCGTTGGAGATTCATAAAATTGGATCTTCACAAAAGGAGCGTTTTGAACTTTGTAGGACAACCCTTGAAAATGCTGGATTGAAACCTGGAGAGGAATTTATGGCTAGGTATCCACATGAATTGTCAGGAGGGCAATTACAAAGAATCTCTATTTTGAGAGCGATGTTATTGAATCCGACTTTTTTGGTAGCGGATGAGCCTGTATCGATGCTGGATTTATCAGTTAGGGCCGACATTATCAATATGTTGATCAAGCTGACAAAGGAAAATGATACCGCCATGGTCTTCATCAGCCATGATATCGCGGCAGCTAGGTATATTTCAGATAAAATAGCAGTCATGTATTTAGGAAGAATCGTAGAAATGGGAGACACAGAAGATGTAATTCATAATCCTCAGCACCCTTATACACAAGCTTTGATTTCAAATTGTGCTTCGATCGATTTTAATGAAAATGAAGACCCAATCCGGATAGATGGAGAGCCTCCTACCCCTGTAAATCCAGGACCGGGATGTTATTTTGCGGATAGATGCTTCAAAGCGACAAGTAAATGTTGTGAATCCTATCCTGACTATGTGAAGAAGGACAACGACCATATTTACAGTTGTTTCTTTTAAGGATGACAAATAGAAAGCCTTGCAGGATAGTTTATCGTGCAAGGCTTTTTGTGTAGTACGAGGGATAATAGGCGCCTCTCATACAAAATTATTTCTTCTCTTCTAAACGAGTTTTAATATATTTAAATCCGTTCTCTATATGCTCTTTCATAGCAATAGCAGCTTCATCTTTATTTCTATTTTCTAATGCCTGAATAATTCTTTTATGTTCTTCATAAATTTCGTCTTTCCGGCTTTCGCTGTAAGACGAAACATTTCGATTATGCAGGATTACATCATTAATTTGTCCAATCAAATTGGTAAGTGTATTATTATTTGCATATTCAAATAAGGTTTCATGTATTGAGGTATTGATTTCTGTGTATTTTGTATAATCGTTAGTTACCTTTGATTTCTCCAGGAGTATTTTTAATTTTTCTATTCCTGTTTCATCAATTTGTTCTACTGCTAACTGGATTGCTTTTACCTCCAAAGCTTCGCGACACTGATATACTTCAACGAGTTTCTGAGATGAGAATTCTTGAACAACTACCCCACGCCAAGGAATAATTTTGACAAGTCCTTCGGAAGCCAACCGTCTAAAAGCTTCACGAACTGGGGTTGAGCTTACATTCATTTGTTCACTCACTGCTGTCTCAGTAAGACGCGTGCCTGGTTCTATTTCTCCATTAACAATAGCTGATTTAATATTGTCATATACAACCATATTTAATGGTTTCCGGTTGACAGTTTTAATTTTGGATATGCTCAAAACATTTCCTCCTTAGGCTGCCCATTTATATGAACTTCCTCTTTTACAAATAACCATTTAATTAAAGAATAAATGACCATTATTATAATTACAATTAAAATTTAAGAGATGTGATTTTGCAATGATTATACTAACAACCTGCTCTGACATAATCATTGAATCACTGCAGCTACTTGGAAATCTGTTAATTCATTCTTAAATGGAGTAAAAGGAAAATGAAGAATCGCCATGCTATGCATCGTGATTCTTTTTATTTTTGCTAAAAAGCTTCGCCTCTCTGGCTTTTCTTTCCTGCAAAATTTTGATTTGTAAAGTCACCAACACCGCCTCTCACAAGTAATGGATCGATTCCTCAAGCTAATATTTTAAAGGGAAGAAAAAAATATTTTATATATTCTATAGAATATAGTATTGAATATTTTAAATAATCAACCTATAATAAAGTCTAACTAAAGTAAATAGTAATAATTGTTAAAATTTTTACGATTTACTGTTTGATAATCATATTTTCATATAGGAGGAATAAAATTGAACCGAATTTTGATGGGTAAAGGTGCACGTACGATTGTAGAAATATGTGCGGGTGTAAAACCAGGCGAGCAGGTTGTGATTGTTACGGAACCAAGACAAATGAAGATTGCTGAAGTTATTGGTTCTGCAGTAGATGCTGTGGGTGCTGAACCAACGATTGCGGTGATTACTCCACGCGAGTCTGATAGTCAGGAGCCACCGGCAACAGTTGCAGCTGCAATGAAGGAAAGTGATGTTTTCATTAGTGCGGTATATACATCCATAACTCATACAAAAGCAGTAAAAAATGCGGTAGCAAATGGTTCAAGAGGGGTAATGTTAACTCAGTTTGATGAGCAAATGCTTATAAAGAGTGGGGTAAATACTGATTTTCCGAAAGTAGCCCCTATTTGTTACGCAGTTGCCGAGGCTCTTGAAAATGCAAACGAGATTATTTTAACAACTCCACATGGAACAAATTTAACAATGTCGGCTACCGGCAGAAAGAGTAATGCAATGACTTGTATGGTGAAACCTGGGCAATTTGCACCAGTGCCAACAGTAGAAGCGAATGTCTCACCGCTTGAAGGAACAGCAAATGGGACGATCGTTGCCAATGCGAGTATTCCTTATATCGGTATTGGAGTAGTAGATGAGCCAGTTACTGCCATTGTAAAAGACGGAATGATCACTTCTATAACAGGTGGAAAAGAGGCAAGAATTCTTTCTGATAATCTAGCATCGAAGAATGATCCTAATGTTTATAATATTGCTGAAATTGGAGTGGGTCTAAACCCAGAATGTAAGTTTATCGGTTCCATGCTAGAGGATGAAGGGGTATATGGTTCGGTACATATTGGAATCGGTTCTAGTTTGACTTTAGGTGGTAACGTAGTTGCTGCTTGTCATTACGATTTAATTATGACAGATGTAACTCTAGTCGTTGATGGCCAGACAATTATTAAAGACGGCGAAGTTTTAGTAGGACAAACTGCAATAGAAACCGTTTAAACATAGGGCGTTAAATCAAGGGAAAAGCTAGATTAATAGTATCTCCCAAACGCTAATCAAACAAAATGGAGGAGAAATCTATGAAAAGAAGTTATTTATTGTTCCTGCTGTTTACTGCTTTTTCACTTTTGTTAGTGGCATGCAGTAATAAAGAAACGGCTACAACAAAAACTGAGAATGGCAATGAAACAAAAGAGGAAGCCCCAAAAGAACAAGTATTAACAATTGGATTACCGACCGATATTGATACATTTGATATTCATAATACGACCAGTAGCGGTACAGAGGCAGTATTAACCAATATGTTTAGCTATTTATATAAAAGAACAGACCAACTAGAAGTTCAACCCGATCTTGCTGAAAGCCACAAGATAATTGATGATAAAACGTGGGAATTTAAATTAAAGCCTGGTATCACTTTCCATAATGGCGATCCATTAACAGCAGAAGACGTAAAATTTACTTTTGAAAGAGTCGCAAAAGATACCTCTTTAAAAAGAAATTCATATTTTGTTAATTTTGAAGAGGTTGAGGTAATTGATGAGTTAACGTTGAGAATTCATACGAAGGAAACTGAGCCATTAATGTTAAATAGAATTTCACGAAATGGTTTAGGAATTTTGCCTAAAAAGTACATTGAAGAAAATGGATTAGACACCTTTTTGAAAAATCCAATTGGCTCCGGTCCATATCAATTTGTTGAATGGGTAAAGGATTCTCATATTACATTTAAGCCATACAATGATCACTTTGAACTTAAGCCTGAATGGGATAAAGTTGTATTCCGTGTCATTCCAGAAACTTCAACTCGCGTTGGTGAATTAATTGCTGGAGGAATTGATTTAACTTCCACAATTCCGCCAACTGAATGGGATCGAATTAATGACAATGAAGGCACTTCAATTACTGAAGGAGATACAACAAGAATCATGCAGCTTATTGTTCGTCATACGGAAGGTTCCGTAACTTCAGATCCACGTATACGTGAGGCAATTGACCTTGCTATTAATGATGAAGTGCTAGTAAAACACATTAATAAAGGTGCGGGAATTCCTACACAAACAGGTACGCCTCCTGGGGTAACTGGGGCTCATCCAACATTAAATAACTCTTTCGTTTATGATCCAGAGCGTGCGAAGGAATTACTTGCTGAAGCTGGATATAATGGGGCTGAAATTAACCTCCAATCACCAAACGGAAGATATACATTAGATAGTGATGTAGCACAAATCATTCAAACAATGCTTGAAGAAGTCGGTTTTAAAGTGAAATTAGAATTAATGGAGAACAGCCATTATTTAGATGTTTACGATGCAAGACAAAACAAAGAGTTATTCTTAATTGGTTTATCTAACTCATTATTTGATGGATCCCATGCATTAGAATATTTCCACACTGAAGGTGCTAAAGGCATGACTGATTATAGCAACCCAGAATTTGATGAGCTTTTTGCTCTTTCTGAGAAAAATATGAATCTTGAAGAGAGAGAACAACAGCTACAAAAAATGCAAGAAATTGTCGCTAAGGATCTCCCGAATATTAATTTATATCAAATGAAAACAGCCTACGCAATAAGGGATCATATTACATTTGATGCTTCATTAACTGAACATTTTTATATTCCTAACATTCATAGAAAATAAAATGAGGGATATTTGAAGGGAGGTATTCATACCTCCCTTCAATAAATAGGGGTGAAATCATTGAGAAAATTTTTAGCCAAGAGACTAATGCAATTAATACCTGTCCTCTTCATTATTTCCTTCATTGTGTTCGGATTAGTATATGTGGCAGGTGACCCTGTTACATTAATGCTTCCTGAAGAGGCTACGGCAGAGGAAAAAGAAACATTAAGAGAAGCACTCGGATTAAACAAACCATTCATCGTTCAATATGGTATTTATGTACTGAATTTATTGCAAGGTGATTTTGGAGAGTCATTTAGATATAACACGGATGCATTATCTCTAGTTTTAGAGAGAGTGCCAGCTACATTAGAATTAGCTTTTTACTCAATGCTCATTGCAGTAATCATCGCGATTCCCTTAGGGATACTATCAGCTACGAGAAAGAATTCAATCATTGATGTTTTTGCTTCAAGTACTTCAGTACTAGGAAAAGCTTTGCCAAACTTTTGGATGGGAATTATGCTTATTCTTTTATTTGCTGTTAATTTCAAACTTTTCCCGGTGTCTGGCAGGGGAACGTTTGCCCATGTTATTTTACCAGCAGTTACATTAGGAACTGGAATTGCAGCAGAAATTACCCGTTTAGTCCGCTCGAATGTTCTGGAGATTTTACAGCAAGATTACATTAAAACAGCAAGAAGTAAAGGTTTAAGGGAATTTTTTGTTGTGTATAAACATGCGTTTAAGAATGCCTCTATTCCTGTTATTACAATTATGGCATTGCAAACTTCATCTGTTGTATCTGGTGCGCTAGTTACTGAAACGGTATTTGCATGGCCAGGTATCGGGCAACTCATTGTTCAATCTGTTAATGGACGTGATATGGCAGTGGTGCAAGCAGCAGTTTTTGTTATTGCCATTATGGTAATCAGTATCAATTTAATTACGGATATTTTATACAGACTTGTAGATCCAAGAATCAAATATTAAGGTGGGGAAAACCTTGACCATAAATGTACAGATTGAAAAACACAAAAAGATTACTAGAAATCGATCAAAGGGGTTTATTTTAGGATTAAGGTCATTATTAAGAAGTAAATTAGGCTTAACAGGATTTATTATTTTTTTGATCGCTTGTGTTACAGCAGTTTTTGCTCCGATCATTGCTCCGCATAACCCTGCTCAAATTAATACAGCCCATATGTTTGTTCCTCCGGTATGGATGGAAGGCGGGATGAGGGAATACATTCTAGGTACGGATAACTTAGGAAGGGATGTTTTAAGCAGAGTCATATATGGTACCCAAATTTCCTTGTTAGTCGGCATATTAGCTGTTGTTGTTTCTGGTGCCATTGGACTTGTCTTAGGCTTAGTTGCTGGATTTTATGGGGGCTTTATCGATAATGCATTAATGCGAGTAGTCGATGCGTTTCTAGCTATCCCAAATATTTTATTTATGCTTGTTATTTTAGGTGTATTAGGTCCAAGTTTATGGACATTAATCATCGTGCTTGGTGTTACGAACTGGATCATATATGCAAGAATGATCCGCGGAGAAGTATTGAGTATTAAAGAACGTGAATACGTCATGGCATCTAGATCAATAGGAACAAAAAACTTTCAAATTATTTTCAAGCATGTATTACCAAATGTTTTTTCTTCATTTATCGTTATTTCAACATTGAGTGTTGCGACAACGATTATTTTAGAGGCATCTTTAAGCTTTCTAGGATTAGGGGTTCAAGCTCCAACCGTTTCCTGGGGTGGGATGTTAAGTGAAGGTCGAAATCATTTAGCGACAAGCTGGTGGATTGCAACTTTTCCAGGTATCGCAATTACGATAACGGTTTTAGGCATCATATTTATGGGCGATTGGTTGCGTGATTTACTTGATCCGCGATCCTAGATGTATAGGGGGAAGATGAAGGTGAAGGTGCAAAAAAAGGAAACATTATTAGAAGTTAAAAATTTAAAGGTTGGTTTTGATACGGATAATGGCCCTATCCTAGCTGTAAATGATGTTTCTTTCAAAATTAATAAAGGTGAAATCGTTGCAATTGTAGGAGAATCAGGGTCTGGAAAAAGTGTAACAGCCAATTCAATTATGGGACTAATATCAGCACCGGGAAAAATTAACAGTGGTGAAATCCTATTTGATCAAAAAAATTTAGTTTCAGTTTCGCTAGGAGAAATGAGATCAATAAGAGGGAACGATATCTCGATGATTTTCCAAGAACCGATGACTTCTTTAAATCCATTGTTTACAGTAGGCGATCAAATTGAAGAAGCGATTCGCTTACATCAAAAGGTATCCCGCAAGGAAGCGAAGGAAAAAACAATTGAAATGTTAAAAAAGGTAGGAATTCCACGGTCCGAGAAAGTGTATTCATCCTATCCTCATTTACTAAGTGGAGGTATGCGGCAACGTGTCATGATCGCAATGGCTTTATCCTGTAATCCTAGATTATTGATAGCGGATGAACCGACTACTGCGCTGGACGTAACGATTCAAGCACAAATACTAGAACTTATGAAAGATATTATTCGTGAACAAGATACGTCAATTATATTAATCACCCATGATCTTGGGGTTGTTGCTGAAATGGCTGACCGAGTCATTGTCATGTATGCAGGACAAGTAGTTGAAGAAGCAGATGTATTTAAATTGTTTAAACAGCCAAATCATCCGTATACAAAAGGTTTATTAAATAGCACTCCGAAAATTCATGAAATGTATGAAGAACTGATTTCCATTGAAGGGATCGTTCCAAGTCCATCAGAAATGCCTAGCGGCTGCTTTTTTCATCCAAGATGTCCTGAAGCCAGGACAGATTGTTCCATAGAAGCTCCACAGCTTCTTCCGATGGGCACTGACAGTAGTGTGCGTTGTTGGCTACATAATGAACAGAAGGAGAAGGAGGCTGCTAATCAATGATTGAAGTAAGTGGGAATAAGAATGATCCTTTATTAGAAGTAAAAGGCTTAAAAATGTATTTTGACGTAACAGAAAAGAGATTTGCAAAAGAAAGACAATACTTACGAGCAGTTGATGGTGTTGACTTTTTTGTTCATCGAGGGGAAACACTCGGAATAGTTGGAGAATCAGGTTGTGGAAAGTCGACTACCGGAAAACTCATTATGCAATTATTAAAACCAACTGAAGGCACAATCGTTTTTGATGGTAGTGATTTAAGTAAACTGTCAAATGAAGAAATGCGAAAAAAGAGAGAAGATTTGCAAATGATTTTCCAAGATCCATATTCTTCATTAAATCCGAGAATGAGAGTTTTTGATATTATTGCTGAGCCATTAATTAGTCATCATGTTTTGTCAGGTAAAGACTTATATGATCGTGTGTTGGAATTGATGGAGGTAGTCGGGTTAAATCAAGCGCATGCATACCGGTTTCCACATGAATTTAGCGGTGGGCAAAGGCAGCGGATAGGAATTGCAAGGGCACTTGCTTTAAACCCAAAATTAATCGTTTGTGATGAACCTGTATCAGCATTAGACGTTTCGATTCAATCACAAATATTAAATTTATTAGTTAAATTACAGAAAGAGTATAACTTAACCTATATTTTTATCGCACATGGTCTTCCAGCCGTCAAGCATGTGAGTGATCGGATCGCAGTCATGTATTTAGGAAGAATCGTTGAAATCGGAAATAAAGAGCAACTATTTAATCATACAAAACATCCGTATACAGAAGGATTGTTATCTGCCGTACCGATCCCAGATCCTGAAATGAGAAATAAGAAAAAACGGATTATCTTAAAAGGCGACATTCCAAGTCCTGTTAACCCTCCGTCCGGATGCAGCTTCCACACTAGATGTATGTATGCAACGGAAAAATGTAAAGAAGTAGTTCCTCAATTGACGGAGCAAGAATCGGGGCATTTTGTGGCATGTCATTATCCGATTGCAAACAAAAATTAATAGGGGTGACTATACATGTATGATCAACGCAAGAATAAAATCCTTTCTCATATGAAGGATCATGAAGTAGAAACGTCCATTATTACTTCGAATTTAAATATTTACTATCTAACTGGCTATTACAGTAATCCTCGTGAACGGCTAACGGCTTTAATTATCAATGCTTCCGGAGAGAATGTTTTGATTGTACCGAGCTTGGACAGACAGGGAGCTGAAATCGCAAAAGTAACAAAGGTAGTGGATTATAATGATCATGAAGACCCTTATTTATTACTAAAAACATTAATAAATAGCAGTAAAGTCGCTTTAGAAGAAAATCATTGGACACTAGAAAGGTTTAGAAAGCTTTCTCAAAATGTCTCAGATATTGCATCTGTTGATATCGGTCCCTGGATTGATCAAATACGGAAAATAAAAAGCGCTGACGAGATATTAAAAATTAAACGAGCTATTTCGATAACGGAAGAAGCTTTGGAATATGGAATTAGTCTTTTAAATCCTAAAATAACCGAAAAAGAGCTGGCCCTTGAAATAGAATATAAAATGAAAAAATTAGGCGCGGATAAATTAGGTTTTGACGTGAAAGTCATATCTGGCGAACGGTCTTCGCTCCCTCATGGAAAGCCGAGTACACAACCCATTAAAGAAAATGCTTTTGTATTATTCGATATGGGTGTGAGCATTGAAGGATATGTTGCAGATATTTCAAGAACGGTCGTGCTAGGTGAACCAACAGAAAAAATGATTCATATATATGAAACAGTCAGGGAAGCATTGGAAAGGTCAATAGCTGCTGTTAAGCCTGGAGTTAAAATATCAGAACTAGACAAAATTGCAAGAGATTATATTCAATCACAAGGTTATGGGCCGTATTTTATTCATCGCCTTGGTCACGGATTAGGACTCGATTTACATGAATATCCTTCCATACATGAAGGCAATATAGATGCACTTGAACAAGGCATGGTGTTTACCATTGAACCCGGAATTTATATTCCTGAAATTGGCGGAGTCCGTATAGAAGATGATGTTTTAGTAACTGAGAACGGAGTCGAAGTATTAACAAAAGCGGATAAACAATTACGAGTAAAGGTGAGATAACAAATCGAAACAATCCAAATCGCAAAAAATGTCCTTAAGAATAATGTAAATGTAACAGAAAGTGATAAGCTGCTCGTTGTCATCGATTCTACTAAAAAAGAATTAGGTGAGATTTTTTACAAAGCTGGAAAAGAAATTGGAGCTGAAACGGTTCTTGTTCAATTTGAACCAAGTAGTAAATCGGGTGTGGAGCCACCGAGTATTGTGGCCGAAGCGATGAAAATGGTTGATGTTGCTCTTTGTATTACGGAAAATTCTATATCTCACACGAAAGCAAGAATAGAAGCCGCAAAACATAAAACTCGGGTAGCAACTATGCCGGGATTAACGCTGGACATGTTAGTTGAGGGTGCGCTCAAAGCAGATTATATGGACGTGAAGAGAAATGGTGATTTGCTTGCGAAAGTTTTAGATGAGGGAAAAGAAGTCGTGATAAAAACATTTGATAAAACATTATCTTTTATTATAGATGGTCGAAAAAGTAAAGCGAGCAATGGGCTATTATTAAATCCTGGAGACTCCGGGAATTTACCTTCTGGGGAAACGTTTCTTGCACCGGTCGAAGGTACTGCTAACGGAGAAATAATTATTGATGGGTCGATTGCTGATATTGGAAAAGTAGAGAGTCCAATTCTATTAAAAATAAAAGATGGAAGACTTATTGAAGCAGAAGGAAAAGAAGGTCAAAAATTACTTCAGTTATTAGGTGATGGAGACGGAAGATTCTTAGGTGAGTTTGGAATTGGGACGAACCGTGCTGCACGAATAACAGGAAATATTTTAGAAGATGAAAAAGTATACGGCACATGTCACATTGCTTTCGGAACGAATATTTCCTTTGGTGGAAGAATAAATGCTGGTGTTCATTTAGATGCAGTGGCTAAAACTCCAGAGATACTCATAGATGGGAAGCTGATTGTTGCTGAAGGGAAAATTCAATTATAATTTTTAAGATTTAAAAAAGATTTAAGCATGAATGTTTTTATGCTGTACTATTAATTAAAAACTAATGGGTTCCCTCTTTATGAAACACTTAAAATGATTAAATAGCTAAAGAAAATTATTGTCTTTAGTAAGGAGAAGAATATGAGCATTTCAAAAATTAAATCAGTGGGCAGGCAGCCATTAAATGTGATGGTATATGAGAACATTAAACATGCCATTATCGAAGGGGATATTGAACCTGGCACTCGATTAACGGAAACAAAAGTTGGGGAACAAATGAACGTCAGTACTACCCCAGTCCGAGAAGCATTTCGCAGGTTAGCTTCTGAAGGGCTATTGAAAATTATCCCGTGGCGAGGAGCCATCGTGCAAGAGTTTTCTGGACAAGAGCTGATCGAAGTATACCAATGTCGTGAGTCGTTAGAAGGATTAGCCATTAAATTAGCCATTGAAACTATAGATAGTGAAGGAATAGAGAAGCTTGAAAGTTTAGTTGAAGAGTCTAAAGAGACGGATGATCTATCTGAATACGTTGAAATAAACTCCACAATCCATAATACCATATTAGAATACGCTCAAAACGAGACCCTTTCAAACTTACTTGGGCAGTTAAATGATGTGATTTATCATAACCGCAATATGTCTTCCTATAGTAAGCAAAGAAGAAACGAAATCTATTATGAACATCTTCAAATCGTCAGTGCAATCAAAAATGGTGATAAAGAGCAAGCGCAAAAAGCGATGGAGCTCCATGTTAATAATGGATATAGGTATATAAAAGAGAGATTGAAGAAATAGTTTTTTGGGCCAGCATCTTTTAATGGGTGCTGGCTGTTGTGGTTATGGGAAGTATGTAACAGATCCCTTTTATTCGTATAAGAATATAATACTCTGTTAACCAGTTAATCTATGATTCAAAATTTTTCTCCAAATCACATCGGATAGTGTAAATACACCTCTTAAATCTACAATTTAATTCTTCTTACGATTAGTTTCGAATGTTAAAATCATCTTTCATAAACTTATTCTTAGGACAAGTGTTATTACAATTACAATGTTCGCTTTAACACTCTCATTAAAGAAATATTACTGATGAATTTCATAAAGGTTTCTACATTCCCACGAAATTGACCCATTATTCTCGTAACTTATTATTTACGGTATTTCTATGTTTAATGTATTGAATATTTACGGAACCGTTTTCATAAATATTATTATCATATTATTAGAATTTTTAATCTACGGAACCGGAACCGTAAAAATATAGGGAGTGATGGTCATCCCAACAATTCGTGATGTGGCCAAAGAAAGATACAACGTTGCTAAAATCTAAAAGAAATTATCAGGATAAATTGTTGAAGGTTAATGAGGAATCAATGAAAAATTAAAGAGTTTTATTATGAAATTTCATCTGTAAGGAAAGAGTATGAGGAAAAAATTAGATAGAAGTGAAGAATTAAAAGGAGCAAAAAAAACAGATAGAAAGAGCTAACAACAAGAGAACCCGGTCATTTGATGATCCTCTACACTGCTTTAATAATTAATTAAAATATTGAGAGTCTGTAATGCATACTTGTATGCCCTTTATTATATGCCAAAATAGCTACCCGCTTTTTCTTAAGTGGATAGCTATTTTTAGGTTTGTCAATCTAATTAGGCAATTCCTGCTTTCATTAGCATTCCATCTAAAGGACGATCCATTTTGCTTTCCATCCACTTGGCAGTTTCAAGGAGATGTTTAAGGTCGACACCAGTTTCAATACCCATTCCATGCAACATGTTGACCATGTCTTCAGTGCAGACATTTCCTACAGCCTTTGGTGCGAATGGGCATCCGCCAAGTCCGGCAATAGAGGAATCGAATCTTCGTACACCTGCTTGATAGCCGGCGAGTGTATTGGCAAGGCCTAAGCCTCGTGTATTATGGAAATGAAGTCCTAGGGATAAATCCTTGCCAAAGTGTTCAAAAAAAGTTTTTATTACGATTTGTACTTGTAGTGGATTAGCTATACCGGTTGTATCTGCAAGGGTGATTTCAGAACAACCGGCTTCCAAAAACTTTTCCGTAACATCTAAAACCCTTGATAATGGTACTTCACCTTCAAATGGACATCCAAAAGCGGTACCGAGGACTCCAGAAACCCCCTTGTTAGATTCTACGCCTTCCTTAATAACCTTCGAAAGTTCATTTACCGCTTGTTCAACGGTCCTTTTTGCATTTTTTTGGTTAAATGTATCGCTCGTTGCGGTGACAACATGCAAAAAGTTCACATCAGTTTGGAGAGCGCGTTCAAGACCGGAGCGACTTAAGACAAGGCCTCCATAGCGGACATCATTTCTTTTTGGCAGTAGTTTAAGTAATTCTTCAGCATCTGCCATTTGTGGCACAACTTTTGGATTTACAAAGGATACGGCTTCAATATTACGAATTCCTGAATCTAACAACCTTGAAATTAATTCAACCTTTGTTTCAGTAGGAATTATTTTGCGTTCATTTTGTAAACCGTCACGGGGACCCACTTCACAGATTTCAATCATTTTACTTCCTCCCTTAATAGTTTATTATTTTTTATTTTTTCTAAGTTCTTCAAAACATTGTCGCGTCCCTGGAAAATATGTTCATGCATCGCAATTCGAGCGCGGTCCGATTCTTTATTTTTGATAGCCTCAAGGATGGTCTTGTGAACCTCTAGAGATTGTCTAAGTTGAAAGTTGTTATACCAATAGAATGATCGAAAAACAATTGGTATAACGATAACCTTAGAAAGATGAAAATGAATATGTGAATTTTTCGAGGCATCTAATATTGCCTCGTGAAACTTTTGATTCACATCTACTATATTTCGAATACTGAACATATCAAATTCAACATATTGGTCTATTACTGTTTCATATAATTCATTTGCTTTTTCCATTTTATCAATATCATTTTGAGTTCTATGAATGGCGGCTTGACCGGCTGCATAACTTTCAAGCAGTGTTCTTAAGTCGTATATTTGTTGAATATCCTTTTTTGTAAAATGCCTTACTCCTACTCCTCGTTTTAGGGGAATCACAAGACCTTCAGCTTCAAGTTGTCTTATTGCCTCTCTGATAGGAGTTCTACTTAAGTTCATTTGCTTGGCAAGCGATTCTTCAGCCAATCTTATACCGGGCTCAAACTCTCCAAGAATAATAGCCTCTTTTATAAATTCGTATGCATCCATGCTAACACCTCTAATCAATTGTATACAAAATGAAAATATTATTCAATGAACATTCAGTAAAATGCAATAAATTAAAAAATTTAGAATATTATATTGACTTTTTGTATACAGAGAATTAAATTTGTATACAAGAATAGTAAAATTCTAACTATAAAGAAATTATCTTTTAGTGTGGACAGGAGGGACTGTGATGGCTGAACAACGATTGCCATTAGAGGATGTACGTGTCATTGAGCTTGGTACTCTATTAGCTGGACCATTCTCTGGAAGACTACTCGGTGATTTTGGGGCTGAAGTCATTAAAGTTGAGCCGCCGGGTAAGGCTGACCCAATGAGAAATTGGGGGAAGTCTAAGGATAATGTAGGTCTTTGGTGGCCTATTCAATCAAGAAATAAAAAATCCATTACTTTGAATTTACGAGAGGAAGAAGGTCAGAAAGTTTTAAAGGAACTGGTCAAAGAAGCTGATGTTCTAATAGAAAATTTTCGCCCCGGTACAATGGAAAAATGGAATCTATCCTATGAAGAGTTATCTGAAATTAACCCTAAATTGGTTATGGTTCGTACCTCTGGTTACGGCCAAACTGGGCCATACAAACATCGTGCAGGTTTTGGAAGTGTCGGTGAAGCAATGGGAGGCTTGAGATATGTTACTGGCTTTTCTGATCGACCGCCTTCAAGGATTGGTGTATCAGTTGGAGATACATTGGCTGCTCTTTACGCAACCATTGGTTGCCTAGTTGCATTGCATGAACGAAATCATTCCGGAAAAGGTCAGATAGTCGATACTGCTCTATATGAATCTGTATTTTCAATAATGGAAAGCATTATTCCAGATTACTTACTTGCTGGCTATGTGAGGGAAAGGATGGGGAACATCCTTCCGGGTGTAGCTCCATCAAATATCTATTTTACAAAGGATAAAACTTACATTGTCATAGGTGCCAACGCAGATGGAGTATTCCGTCGCCTTTGTGAAGCAATGGAACAGCCTGAATTATCAGATGACCCACGTTTTGCAACTCACCATGCAAGGGCAGAGAATATGAAGCTACTAGATTCTATGATTGAAAATTGGACAAAAACACTTCCAGCAAAAGAAGCTCTCTCCATACTAGAGGAAAAAGGCGTGCCATCAGGACTTATTTATAATGCAAAAGATATCTTAGAAGATCCTCATTACAGGGAACGGGAAATGATTATTAAACTTGACCATCCTGAACTTGGAGAATTCCCAATGCCGGGAATTGTTCCAAAATTAAGTAGATCCCCAGGTAGAGTCAAACATTTAGGTCCTGAAATGATGGGAAAACATAATAATGAAATTTACAAACGGTTACTTGGTTTTAATGATGAAAGAATAAAGGAATTACAGAATAATAATATTATTTAAGAGGGCTGAATAATGGGAAAAACTTTATATGAAAAAATTTGGGGAAAACATATAGTTGTCGAAGAGGAAAATCAGCCATCAATTCTATATATCGATTTACATTTAATTCATGAGGTAACTTCACCACAGGCATTTGAAGGCTTAAGGATCAATAAACGAAGAGTGAGAAGACCGGATTTAACTTTAGCGACAATGGACCATAGCATTCCAACAACAAACCGATCCTTGCCTATTAGCGATGAAGTAGCAAAGAAACAGGTAGAAACACTTGTAGAAAATTGTAAGGAATTTGGAATTCAGCTTTTTGATTTACACAGCAGATATCAAGGTATTGTTCATGTCATTGCTCCAGAATTAGGTATTACCCAGCCTGGACAAACCATTGTATGCGGTGATAGCCATACTTCAACTCATGGAGCCTTTGGAGCCCTTGCTTTTGGGATAGGAACGAGTGAAGTAGAACATGTATTGGCAACCCAAACTTTAAAACAGTATCAATCTAAAACACTAGCAATCAATATAGAGGGAACTCTTCCTCAGGGAACGACTGCAAAAGACTTGATTCTCTCGATTATAGGGAAATACGGACATGATTTTGCAACTGGATATGTGATTGAGTACCGCGGGGAAGCGATACATAATTTATCGATAGAGGAACGGATGACTGTTTGTAATATGAGCATTGAAATGGGTGCAAGGGCAGGATTAATCCAGCCAGATGAAAAGACATTTGATTACCTGAAAGGAACAGTTTGTGCGCCAAAAGGAACTGAATGGGAAGAGGCTTTATCTGAATGGAAACAATTATACTCCGATGAAGAAGCGGTCTTTGATTTAACAATTGAATTTGATGCTACTGAAGTGATTCCTCAAGTAACATGGGGAACGAATCCCAGTCAAGTTGTAGGAATAACTGAAAGGGTACCTTCTTTGGAGGGGCTTCCTACAAGTCAATTGCGGTCAGCAGAAAAGGCATTGCACTATATGGGACTTACACCCAATGAACCGATAACAGATATTAAAGTCAATAAAGTTTTTATCGGCTCCTGTACAAATAGTCGGATTGAAGATTTGCGTAAAGCAGCTAAAATCGTAAACGGTTACAAGATAGCCGGTCATGTTGAAGCACTAGTGGTTCCTGGTTCACAGCTTGTAAAAAAGAAGGCTGAGGAAGAGGGAATAGATCAAATCTTTTTGGAAGCTGGATTTGAATGGCGAGAAGCAGGATGCAGCATGTGCCTTGGCATGAATGGCGATAATGTGTTACCCGAGGAACGATGTGCTTCAACGTCAAACCGTAACTTCGAGGGGAGACAAGGCAGAAATGCCAGAACACATTTGGTTAGTCCAGAGATGGCAGCGGCTGCAGCGATTGCTGGATATTTTGTAGATGTAAGAACTTGGCCGACTAAAGAGAATAAGGAGGTCAGGATTAAATGAAGTCTTTTACTGGATTCACTGGAATCGTAGCCCCATTGGATGTATCCAATATTGATACAGATGCGATTCTTCCAAAGCAATTTTTAAAGAGAATTGAAAGGACAGGGTATGGTCAGTTTCTTTTTTATGAGTGGCGTTATGAAAATGGAAAGGAAAGATCAGATTTTGTATTAAACAAGGATCCTTACCGAAATTCTCAGATTTTACTTACCCGAAAAAATTTCGGATGTGGTTCATCAAGAGAGCATGCTCCATGGTCAATAGTGGATTATGGCATCAAAGTGATTATTGCGCCAACATTCGCGGATATATTCTATAACAATTGCTTTAAAAACGGGATATTGCCAATCGAATTAAGGGAAGAAGAAGTGGAGCAGTTATTTCAAAAAACGGCCGACTCAAATGGTTACCAGCTATCGATAGATTTAGAAAATCAAATTGTAACAGATAATGATGGATTTATTGGTCATTTTCAAATAACACCATACCGAAAAGAGCTCTTGATTAAAGGACTGGACGAAATCGGCTCTACCTTACAATTTGAAACACAAATTGCCTTATTTGAAAAAAACAGGAGTATCTATTATCGTCTTGATTCCAATATGTTTATACAAAACTCTTAATGTAAGCGGAAAACAACCTAAAAGCCAGTTGGAATCAATTTATTCAAATCAAAAAGAACAAAGCAGCAATACAAATTATCTCTTATCCTGAAAAAATGAGGAGGATTATTATGAATTGGAAAAAAATGATTAACTTGAGTAAGTTAGCTGCTATGAGTTTGTCTCTAATGTTGATTGCTGCAGGGTGTAATACACAAGACTCAGCGACTGAAACAACTACAGATGGTAAAGGTGAGAAAAAAATCGATGAAATTGATATTTCTGTTACGCATTACCCGACTGGCTTGTATGCAGTGCCATACGATGTAGGAATGGAGAAAGGATTTTTTGAAGAAGAAGGAATTAAAATTAATAAAATCATTGGAAGCAGTGGTGGAGGAACTACAGTAAGGAATGTTTTATCTGGAGATCTTCCGTTCGGTGATGTGTCTGCGTCTGCAGTCTTCCAATCATATTTGGCGGGTGCCCCGTTGAAAATTGTAAGCGGAGGAGTACAAAGTGTCGGTGATGTAGTTTATGTTACACGAAAAGATTCAGATATTAAAAAAATTGAAGATATTGTTGGGAAAACATGGGCGTTTACGAATCCAGGATCAGTGACAGAGACTACCTCCCAACTTGTTTTTGATGCTGCAGGAATTGATCCGAAATCATTGAAACTAGTGGCTTCAGGTGGGGTGAGTGAAGGGTTAACATTATTGAAAGCAGGAGAAGTGGACACATCACTACTGTTAGAACCGGCTTATTCAGTTCAAAAAGATGACTGGAATGAATTGTTACGCGTATCCGACCTTGTTCCTCATTACCAACAAAGTGTGATTATTACTAGTCCGCAGGTGATTAAGGAAAACCCAGATCTTGTTAAACGCTTTCTTACTGCCTATCAGAAATCGGTAGAATGGACATACGCTAATCCTGAAGAAGCAGGTAAGATTTTTGCTAAGTCCGCAGAAATTGACGAAGCAGCTTCTATAGCCGCAATTATCAGCTTAAAGGAAGCGAAACATTGGAGTAGCAAAATCGAAGTAGATTCTATCAATAATGTAATCAAGGGTATGAAACTTGCCAATACATTAAAAGAGGGTCAGGAAATCGTCTGGGAAGAAATTTTGAACATGGACTTCCTTCCTGAAGACCAACGATTGGATCCATCCTTACTAGAAAGTAATAAATAATTGTTCATTAATGATTACAGCGGTTAGATATGATTTCCTTTTTTTGAATAACCGCTGTAATTACTATAAATCTTAGAACAAAGGGGAGGATACATATGGCTGAACCATTAATGAAAGTTGAGAATCTGACAAAAGTGTATACAAGCGACTCAAAAGATGTAGTCGCTTTACAGGATATTAATTTTACAGTCGAGAAAGGGGAATTCATCTCGATTGTTGGTCCAAGCGGATGTGGCAAAACAACATTATTAGAGGTATTGTCTGGACTGCGGCAGGCGACTTCGGGTTCGGTTAATATCAAAGGAGAAGCAGTAAATGGTCCCCAAAGGTCCATTGGAATTGTCTTTCAAGAAGAGTCTACTTTTCCCTGGAGAACTGTTGCAGAAAATGTAGAGTTTGGACTTCAAATGCAGGGTAGACCAAAGGCAGAGTATCGAGAAAAGGCAAAAAAAATGATTGAGCTCGTAGGTTTAAAAGGGTTCGAAAACTCATATCCTCACCAATTGTCGGGTGGAATGAGGCAAAGAGTGGCTATTGCGCGAACATTAGTAACCGAGCCAGAAATTGTTGTCATGGATGAGCCGTTTGGAGCATTAGATGAACAAACCCGACTGATACTAGGAGGAGAACTCCTTAAAATTGTAGAAAAAACGCAAGCGACAGTAGTGCTTGTCACTCACAGTATTCAGGAAGCTGCTCTGTTATCAGATAAAATTGTCGTCTTGTCCGCTAGACCAGGGAGAATTAAGCATCTGATTGAAAGTTCGCTGCCGAAACCGCGTGATGCCCATGCTTTGACAACTCCTGAATTTGCAGAAATCACACAAAAGCTCTGGTCAAGCCTAGAGGAAGAATCTTTAACGAAAAAATCAGTAATCGAATACAAGGAAAACAAGGTGGTAGGACAATGAGTCTTCATAAAGTTGTCCAAATTCTCATAGTCACCAGTTTATTAGTTTTATATGAAATTGCTACACGTATGTTATGGCTGGACCCATTTACTTTTATCCCTTTTTCTACGATGTTTATGAATATGATAGAAAACTTAAGTAATCCAGAATACGTAATAAATCATTTTGGCCTTTCAGCTTTGGAAATTTTGGCTAGCTTTATTGGAGCGGTGATTTTTGGAATTCTTTTTGGAATCATACTTTGGCGTTCAGATTTTGCTCATCATGTTCTTCAACCGTACTTAATGCTATTTTATGCGATTCCTTTTTTTGCTTTATATCCTATTTTTATTAGTGTTTTAGGTGTGGGGCAATTACCAGTCATTATTATAGGATTGCTGTTTTCAATGCCAGCAGTGATTACTAATACAGCAATTGGTTTCCGTGAAATTCGTAAGGTTCTTGTAAAGGTTGGATACTCGTTCAATCTTTCGTTCCGCCAAATGCTGTTGCATATTTATTTTCCGGCAGCATGGCCGTTTATCTTCACAGGAATTAAACTTGCTGCGGCCTATTCTATTATTGGTGTGCTCGCAACAGAGTTTATCTTGTCTGCTCGCGGATTAGGTTATACTATTTCTTATGCTTATAACAATTTTGATATTAATGGGATGTATGGTTCAGTTCTCCTTGTAATCATGATCGCTTTAATTGTTAATATCGTCCTTGGCTTTATCGAAAATAAGGTGTACAGAAGAAATATGTAATAGCCTAACAAAAAGCCTACATTGAAAGAGAGGAGAGTTTCATGAAATCAATTACTTCAGATCAAAAGTGGTATAGAATTGGAAGGTTTATGGTCCCCGTAGTAATTATCCTTTTATGGCAGATTATTTATCAAATCATAGGAGCGCCAGCTATGGCTTCTCCTTGGCAAAGTATTGCTGATTTAGGCAAAAACGCAACGATTTGGCTGGGGGATATGGGTAACACTCTTATAACTCTGTTAATCTCTTTTTTAATTGCAGCCATATTGGGTGTAACTCTTGGTTTTTTTATTGGATTAAGTTCTTTTTGGACAAAAACAATCTCTCCCTTGCTATTAGGATTATATTCGATTCCAAAAGTGACACTATATCCAATTTTTCTTTTAATCTTTGGATTAACAATTCAAGGAAGAGTAGCATTCTCTGCTTTTCACGGAATCTTTCCCATCATGATCATCTGTATGGAAGCAACGAGAACGGTTCCTAATATTTACCTTAAGTTAGCAAAGTCCTACCGTATGAGTTTTGTGCAAAAAGCAAGGCAAATACTTATCCCTGCAATTATGCCTCAATTAGTAGTCGGCCTTCGTATGAGTTTCAGTCTTTGCTTTTTAGGATTAATATTGGCAGAAATGTTTGCTTCCTATGAAGGATTAGGACACCGTTTAGTTCATTATATGTCGCTTAATGAACCGGCAAAAATACTGGCGCTGATCCTCATTATTATTTTTATTGCATTTTTCTTTACTTACTTGTTTCTTCTTTGGCAGGAAAAGAACGAATTAAAGATTGGTAAGCGTAAAATGAATTTATCATAATTCAAAATAACCGAGTTTGGGTTCATATATTGTCATAAAAATATCGCAATAAATTCGGTTGCCTGCATTCTGTAATACGACTTAAAGTCGTTGAATTTATTAAGAGCAATAGCATAAAGGGCAGTAACGTAAATCTGGGTAATGGGGAGTCAGTCTTTAGAAAAAGAGATGAGTAGCTTATGAGTAATCTAATGGTGAAACATAGAACGATTCCTATAGCTGATCCATGGCGTATGCTAGGTTTCCTATTTTTGGCTCAGTTAATGGTTGCCTTTGTAGGGAGGAGTATTGGGCCGCTAGGTTTGTTAATAGGGGAGGATCTTTCTTTATCAAAATCCCAAATTGGCATGCTACCCGCGGCTCTTTTTTTTGGCCAGGCCATGGCCTCCATTCCTTCCGGATATCTGACTGATCGGATAGGTTCTAGGAAATTGCTTTTAGTGGCAGCTTTATGTTTAGGGATTAGCTTTTTATCAATGACTTTTCTCTTGAATTTCTGGATGGTCATAATAATTGTGGTGATAGGTGGAGTCGGTTATGGTTCTATGCATCCAGTTACAAACAGGGGGATCGTCTATTGGTTTCCTCTCCGGCAGCGTGGTACCGCTATGGGGATTAAGCAAACCGGCGTAACTGCAGGTTCTGCTCTTGCCGGACTTCTTTTACTTCCTTTGAGTGCGAAGTTTGGTTGGCGTCCTGTCCTATTAGTTGCTTGTATTCTTTTGCTGTTTGGCGGGGTACTTTCCTATTATTTTTATAGAGATCCGCCAGAACAAAAGCAGTCCAAGGTTCATTCAGATTTGGGCATATTCTATAAATCAATGTTTAATATGCTGAAAAACAAACCTTTAATGCTCGTAAGCTTAAGTGCAATGGGGTTGAACGGTTCTCAAATGTGCTTAAATACGTATATTGTTTTATTTGCCTATGAAAAGCTTGGAATCTCCTTGTTTTTATCAGGAATGCTCCTAGTGATTTCAGAAGTAAGCGGTACACTTGGGAGAATCGTTTGGGGGATGATAAGCGATCGCTTGTTAAATGGCCAACGAGTAATAATTTTAATGATGATTACTTTTTTAACAGCCGTTTCGAGTATGACCATCGCATTTATCCCTTCCGCTTCTTTTTGGGTGATGGTGCCTATCATTGCGATTTTTGGTTTCGCCGTTTCGGGATTCAATGGAATATGGATGAACCTTGCAAGTGAGTTGGTACCGCCAGAGCAATCAGGGATTTCAAGTGGTATTAGCTTAACTTTAGGCTCGGTCGGGGTTATGATTGTTCCTCCACTTTTTGGATTGATGGTCGACCAAGCCGGAAGCTTTACAAATGGATGGCTGCTGATCACAGGGATAATGGTTATTGTTTTTACAATGTTAAGCTACCTTTCCATTATAAATAAAAGAAGCAATGCCGCAGTTTAATGCAAAATATTGATTTGGAAGGAGATTTACAATATGGAATTTGATCCGTCTAAACTGGGTAATAAAGAGGTATATAAATTATTGACCGGGGCGGTTGTACCAAGACCAATCGCTTGGGTATCTACGACCTCGGAAGAAGGCGAGCTCAATCTCGCACCTTTCAGTTTTTTTACAGTAGCCTCGAGAAATCCGCCTATGTTATGTATTTCTATTGGACCGGGTGTCGGAGAGCGAGAAGGTACGGAAAAGGATACATTAGTGAATATACGTTCTCAAAAGGAATTCGTTATTAATATTGTAACGACTCCACTCGTTAACGAAATGCAAAAAAGCTCGGAGAACCTTCCGAGTCATGTGAACGAATTTGAAGCGTCCGGACTCACCCCGATTGATAGCTATTTGGTAAAACCGAAACGAGTAAAGGAGGCTCCGATTCACATGGAATGTAAACTAGAACAAATCATCCAACTTGGCAGTGACCACTTAATTATTGGAAGGATGATCCATTACCATATTGATGATGAGTATTATTTAGGAAACTATAAAGTTAATCTGGAAAAATTACAGCCACTTGGCAGGCTCGCGGGAAACTACAGTGAGAATAAAGATTTTTTCACACTACCAAAACTATAAAGTCTGCCGTACTAAAATTAAGCTTTAAAGAAATGATAGATTTACAAGACCGAAAAATTTATTAAAGGAGGATTTCATGACAGAGAAATTCCAAGGATTTGGAGAAAATATCAGTTTTGGAAAGAGACCTGCAGTCCTAGTAGTTGATTTTATAAACGGCTTTACAGATCCAGAATGTAAGCTTGGATCTAATTTAGATAATGAAATTAACCGAACTAAGAAACTACTTGATGAAGCAAGAGCTCATGAAATTCCAGTGATTTTTACTACAGTTGTGTATGAACCTCATTATCAAGATGGTGGATATTTTATTGATAAGGTTCCAGCACTGAAATGTTTGTTGCATGGAAGTGAGTGGATTAAGGTAGATGAGCGTCTTGAAAGGAGAGATGAAACAGAGCCACTTATTCAAAAGAAGTATGCGAGTTCTTTTTTTGGAACATCACTGTCCTCTATCCTTTCATATAAACAAATAGACACACTTATTATTGTAGGTTGTACAACTTCGGGTTGTATTAGAGCTACTGTTGTTGATGCCCTTCAACATGGATACAGATCGATAGTGCCTGAAGAGTGTGTAGGTGATCGATCTCAAGAGGCTCACCGAGCAAATTTATATGACATACAGACTAAGTATGGTGAAGTAATTAGTGTCAATGAGGTATGCGAATATATTAAAGGTTTATAAGAGATATTTGATTTTATTAATTTTAGGAGGATTAGCATATGTATAGGGTAGCAGTTGATGTAGGAGGAACATTTACTGATATTGTTCTTCAAAATGAGAATACTGGTGAAATTATTGGAACAAAAACTCCTTCAACTCCTTCAGATCAATCGATAGGTTTAATGAATGGAATTAAGAAAATTTGTGATGAAAACAATGTAGATATCTCTGGGGTTCAATCAATTATTCATGGAACAACTGTAGCAACGAATGCTGTCCTGGAAGGAAAAGGAGCCAAGGTTGGTCTAATAACGACTGAAGGGTTTGAACAGATTTTACACGTTGCAAGATCATGGACACCTGCCCCTATCAATGCGTGGATGGGGTTTTTAAAACCAGACCCTCTTGCTGATCTTGTTTATACAAGAGGAGCAAAAGAAAGAATAACTGCTCAGGGAGAAATCCTCATAGCTCTTGATGAAGAACACATATATAAGGAGATTCAATCACTTTACGATGAAGGAGTTGAAAGTTTAACTATTAGTCTTGTAAACTCCTATGCTAATCCTACCCATGAACAAAGGATTCGTGAAATAGCTGAAGAAATTAACCCTAATATACTAGTTAGCATTTCATATGATATTTTGCCTGAATTCCGTGAGTATGAAAGAACACTTACAACTGTTATGAACTCCTATGTACGTCCCTCAATGCAAAAATACTTAAGTAATATACAAATTAAACTGAAGGACCATAAACTTAATAGTCGTATTAGTATTGTTCGTTCAGATGGTGGATTAATGAGTATACCAGCTGCTTCTTCACGTCCAGTTCATACAATGCTTTCTGGACCATCAGGTGGTGTTACAGCATCTGCAATGATAGGTATTCAGACTGGGAATCGCAATGTAATTTCCTTTGATATGGGAGGGACTTCTACTGACGTTTCGTTAACCTTTGATGGGAAACCACGTGTATCTCGTGAAACCAAAGTAGGGGTTTTTCCAGTAAAATCTCCGTCTCTAGAAGTAGTAAGCATTGGAGCGGGTGGTGGTTCTATTGCTCATGTCCCTCTAACAGGTGCACTTCGTGTAGGACCTCAGAGTGCAGGTTCTGAGCCAGGACCAGCAAGCTACAATCGAGGTGGAAAAGAACCAACAGTTACTGACGCCAATGTTGTACTTGGTTATTTACCACCAAGCCTTGTAGGTGGAGAAATGAAGTTAAATGTTGAGGCTGCAAAGAAAGCACTAGAAAGTGTGGCTGAAAAGTTAAACACTGATATTTACCGTGCTGCTCAAGGTGTATACGATATTGTGAATGAGAATATGTATGGAGCTACTCGAGTAGTTTCGGTAGAGAAAGGGTATGATCCCGTCAGTTTTCACTTCTTGCCTTAGGTGGAGCAGGTCCACTTCACGCAAATGCTCTAGGAAAACTAACAGGAAGTTTCCCAGTGATTGTTCCGCCTACACCAGGAGTGTTATCGGCATTAGGATTCTTACAATCTGATATTCGAAATGAGTATTCAAAAACATATATTCAAACCATTAGTCAACTTGATAGAACTATCCTCATTTCTGAATTAAATAAACTTCATCTTGAATGTGATGAATGGCTTGAACAAGAAAAAGTTCAAGTGTTGCAACGAAACATTAAGTTTGAAGTAGATGTACGTTATTTTAGACAGGGTCACGAGATCCCAATGGAGGTGACTATAGAAGAGTTAGAAAAAGAAGGACCACTTATTTTATCAAAGCGTTTTGATGTAATCCATGAACAAATTTATGGATTTAAGATGGAAACAGAAGTTGAAATTGTGAACATTAGAGCCGTGGCAATTGGAAAAGTTTTGTCCCCGTCCATCCCACTTTCAGATGAAGGAACTGAAGACGCTACTCATGCAATAATAGACGAGGATCATGAGGCCTATTTCAATGGAGAGTTTGTTAATACACCTATCTATGAACGAAATTTATTAAGGCCAAAGAATAAGTTGGAAGGTCCAGCTATCATTAGTCAGAAGGATACAACTACATTAGTCTTACCGGGTTACACAGCGGAAGTTGATAAAAATATGAACATCCTTATTAAGAAAGGAGATTTATAATGACGAAAATTGATTCCATTACCGTTGACATTATTGAAAACGCTTTAAAGAATATAAAAGAAGAAATGGATGTAACGTTATTTCGGTCAGCTATGTCTCCAGTAATCAGAGAGCAGCATGACTGCTTCCCGATGATCACAGATTCAGAAGGTAAGATGGTGGTAGGAAACTTCGGTTCACATGTTCCTGAAGTCGTAAAGCAATTTCCAGAAGGAATTAATGAAGGCGATGTTATTTTTGTAAGTGATCCATATAGTTGTGGAGGTTCGATTTCTCATGTTAATGATTGGATGATTATATTACCTATTTTTAGTGAAAATAAACTTGTTGGCTATTCATCAATGTTCGGGCATGTAATGGATGTTGGCGGCCCAGTTCCTTCTAGTATGCCTGTAACGGCAACTTCAATTTATGGGGAAGGTGTTCGTTATCCACCAGTCAAGCTATATGATAAAGGTGTATTAAATGAAGCAATTATTAGAATTATTAAAGCTAACACAAGAACGCCAATGGAAAACTACAGTGACTTAATGGCAATTGTTGCCTCATGTCGAACAGCAGAAAAGCGTGTAAAAGAACTATGTGAACGATTTGGTGTAGAAGCTTATTTTGGTGCATTGGATGCATTGTTAGAGCGTACTAACAAAATGATGCGTCAATTGATTCAAAACTTTTTACCAACGGAACCAGTTTCGTTCGAAGATTACATTGATGATGATGGTTTAGGGAATGGTCCTTTTAAAATGAAGCTTACTATATGGCGTAAAGGAGACCAAGCTTATTTTGACTGGACTGGAACAGATAAACAATCGCCTGGGCCGATTAACTATTTTTTAAGTGAACCAATGTTTAAAATGTTTATTGGTGCCTTCTTAATTTCAGTATTTGATCCAGCTATCAATTTTAATGATGGTTTCTATGATGTACTTCACGTAGAAACACCAGAAGGAACTTTAATGAGACCAATTGAACCAGCTGCTCTTGGTTGTCGTACCCACGCATTAAGTCGGTTGTTTGATGTGCTAAGCGGAGTACTATCTATTAACACACCCCAGAATAGCCCTGCCGCTGGATATGGGACTAGTCCGTATTTTATTTACTCCGGCTATGATGAAGAGAATAACTATTTTAATCTAATGGAAGTTATGTATGGAGGGTTACCAGGTCGACCAATAGGTGACGGTCTTGATGGACACTCATGGTGGCCAGCATTTGTAAATATTCCAACTGAGTATCTCGAAACCTATTATCCGTTGCGTGTAGAATACTATCGTACCGGTATTGATTCTGGAGGTGCTGGGCTCCATAGGGGTGGAAATTGCAATGAAAAACTCTATACCTGCCTTGCACGTGGTACCGTTTCCATTCATGATGATCGTGCTACTCTGCAACCTTGGGGAATTAATGGTGGAGAACCAGGTTCTTCATCTTCAAAACTACTAATTAAAAAAGATGGGACTAAAATCCCGTTGGCTTCTAAGGTGGACAACATTGAAGTTGAACCAGGAGATCAAATTTTGTTCATTACAGGTGGTAGTGGTGGATGGGGAGATCCTATTGAACGTGGACCAGAAAAGGTTTGTTTAGATGTGAAAAGAGGATTAACTAGCATTGACAAAGCCAGATCTTCATATGGAGTAGTGCTTAAACCAGTGACACTAGAAATAGATAAAGAAGCAACATTGATGCAAAGAAATCAAATAAAAAGCAATAGAGGCAACTTAGCAGCTTTTAACTTTGGAAACCGAGGTGAAGTAGTAAAAGTTTAAAAAATCTTACTCAGGGGTGGATCAAGTGAAAGACTATAGTACATTGATTATAGAAATATCAAATAATGTCGGAAAAATTAAGTTAAATAGACCGAATAAAGGGAATTCAATAACACTAGAATTAGCGAAAGAATTATACGAGATATCTGAATATTATAAAAATAACGAAGAAGTTAAAGTAGTGGTTTTAGAAGGTAATGGAAAGCATTTTTCAGTAGGAGGTGACCTTGCGTCATTTGCTGATACGGGGGCTAACATTACTGCTCATTTAAGAGAGGTAACCGTTTTTTTACACAAAGCAATTAACAATTTTGTAAGTATGAAGAAGCCAGTAATTGCTATTGTGAATGGTACCGTAGCTGGAGCGGGAATAGGCTTAATCTGTTCTGCAGATATAGTGATTGCTTCTGAAAAAGCTCAATTTGTTATGGCGTATACTAAAGCTGGTTTGACTCCGGATGGTGCATCTAGTTATTTTTTACCTCGTTTAATTGGAATGAAGAAGTCCTTGGAATTAACACTTTTAAATCGAATGATTTCAGCTGAAGAGGCAGAATCTTGGGGGTTAGTTACCAAGGTATGTAAAGAAGAAGAGATAGAAAGCGAGGTAAAAGAGATTGAAATTAATCTCGTAGAAGGCGCCACAGAAGCTTTAGGAAAAGCCAAAGCTCTTCTTTATGAATCTTTTAATAACTCACTATTAGAACAGATGGAATATGAGTCCTTAGAGATATCCAAAAGTGCCTCAACTTCAGAAGGTTATGAAGGAATCTCCGCTTTTTTAGAAAAACGGAAGCCTAATTTTATGAAAAAAGTTTACTAACAAAGGAAGTAGAATCGGAATAGGAAAGATAATTTATGAGAAAATATTGGGTAAACTTGTTGTGAATCAGAGGGGGAACTAACCGTATTGATCTTCACTGATTTGTCTATGTTACTGCACCCGAAAAGTTTTACATTATTGTGGTAGCACTTGTACCTTAACACGTGAAGCATAAGTGCATTGGCATTAATGGGTGACTATGCAAAATGTAGTTGAATTACAAAAAAAGTATTAATAATCTTAACAAGTGCAAAAAAATTATTCCTTTAATTAAAAATAAAAGGTCTGGATATTATTCCAGATCCTTTTATTTTTTCTAAAACTTCGACAAAGAATCCAATACATCCGCCAAAACACTGTATGAATCCTTCAGATACCTGCTCGTTGTCGTAATGTTGCTGTTGTCGGCGAGCTCCGTACTTTCACATTGGATAGCTCATATACACGAAGGCATGCGTAAGTAAATAAATTATTGCTTGCTCTCTCCGGAACTTTTCCTCCGGATATACTCCCCTGCTTTTGACGGGTTTCTTCCTTATTATATATAAAAGATCTTCAAACTCCTCCTCGGTTAAGACACATGATGTTCTCAAAATGAATTCATTAATATCCTGATTAATTGGAAATTTAGAGAATAGCAATCAATAAATAAACGAATATTAAAAATAATCTAATTTATCTGCTATAATAAAATATAAAAATCAAATTGGAGATTTTAAGATAGTTATAGAGGAGGGGACAATTTGTTTGATTTTCAAAAAATAAAAAGTGAATTTCTTTGGTTTCAGGAGTTAGATTCTTTTCAAAATTTCAAAGAGAAATTAGAACCATCATCTAAATTACCGGAAATTTGCTTTTTAGGTATTCAAACACTGGATACAGTTGAGTTTATTCGATTGAACAAAGAACAAAACAAATTTACCTCCTTAGAGAAAAGGATAGGCTCGATTGTTGATGTTGAATTACTGCCCCAATGGATTGAAAAAAGTGAATTTTTTGAGGTCACTGTTCTTAGGATTAATGGTAAAGTCTCTGGATGGATGGAGACAACAGCTTTACTTTCTACTATTTATGTCCAGGAGCGGGAAAAAAATAGACTTCAACAAATTGAAATTGAAGAAAAAAACTTAGATCTAAAATCAATTTTTGAAACCACATATGATGAAATTTTTGTAGCGGATAGCAATGGTATTACATTGAGAGTTAGTTCAGCACTTGAGAAGATATTAGGAATCAAGCGTGAAAATATTATAGGAAAATCGGTTTATGAGCTTGAAAAAGAGAGGATATTTTCCCCTTCCGTGACTAGAATTGTACTTGAAAGTAAGGAGAAGGTCTCGGTTGTACAAAAAACGAATAATGGAAGAATTCTTCTGGCAACAGGGATACCGATAAAGGACAAGGATGGACGTATTTTGCGTGTTGTTAGCGGTTCAAGAGATATTACAGAGATAGAGAGACTTCAAAAAGAGCTGGCTGAAACCCGGTCCCTAATTAAGTGGTATAAGAAACAATTAGATGAAGTAACTCCAATTACTACAGAAAAAATAATATACCAAAGTCCCAAAATGGAGAAATTAATGGAACAAGCAAAAAGAGTAGCTGAAGTAGACTCTATAGTGCTCATCACTGGGGAATCAGGTGTTGGAAAGGAAGGCTTAGCGGAATTTATACATCTTAATAGCAGCAGGTCGGACAAACCGTTTGTAAAAATTAATTGTGGCAGCATATCTGAATCATTAATTGAATCTGAACTGTTTGGATATGAAAGAGGAGCATTCACTGGAGCTTCTAAAGATGGAAAAATAGGTCTAATTGAGGCATCTCATCAGGGCACCTTATTCTTAGACGAAATAGGAGAGCTTCCTTTGAATTTTCAAGTAAAGCTTCTTCGAGTTCTTCAAGAAAGAGAAATTACTCGAGTTGGAAGTACGGTAGCAATAAAAGTTGACATTAGAATCATTGCAGCAACAAATAGGGATTTGATTAAGGAAATTGAAAAAGGAACTTTTCGGGAAGACCTATATTATCGATTGAATATTATTCCAATGCATCTCCCTCCATTAAGGGAACGAAAAGAAGATATTGTCCCCTTAATACATTACTTTCAAGGAGTGTATAATGCCCGATATCATCTAAATAAACAATTTTCAAATCAAGTTATTCATAGGTTACTTTCTAATCCGTGGAATGGAAACATTCGAGAATTAAAAAATACAATTGAAAGACTTATCGTTTTATCAGATGGTCAGTTGATAAAAACAGAGGATTTACCATTTACTTTGAGTCCAGACGATAATGTTAGCGCAGATCATGCTATTGAGGTAAGAGAACTATTACCACTTAAAACAGCAAAGGCGTTATTAGAAAAAAAAATGATGGAACTAGCTACTCAAAAATACTCCACCACTAGTGAAATTGCGAAAGTATTAGAAGTAAATCAATCCACTATTAGTAGGATTGTTAAGAAAGTTCAATGCAAAAATGCATAATGTTTATGCAAAAAAACATATTACAAAGGCGGCCTAAATTTACGGAATATTTAAAATATAATAAAATCATTATGCGTTTTTGCATAAATATATTTAGAAAAAAGCAAGAGATCCCTCAATCTCTTGCTTTTATTTTTGGCACAGTACTTGCAAGTATTATTAGCAAACGTCATAAACAGGGAGCTGATTTTAATCATTGCTAGCGAATTATAAAGTTGGAGTTGTTCAAATGTCATGCGTATTAGGTGATAAAGCTGCAAATATGGAGAAAGTCATGCTCTATATTAAACAAGCAATTGATCAAGGGGCAAAGCTCATTGTACTTCCTGAGCTATTCTCTACAGGTTACTGTGTTGAGGACTTAGATATAAAACTAGCTGAAACTTTAAATGGCGAGACTATTAGTAAATTACTTAATGTATCACAAGAGAACGATATTTATATTGCAGGAGCAATTATCGAAAAAGGCAATGAGCATGGAATGCTATTTGATACTGCATTTCTTGTTGGTCCAGAAGGATTAGTTGGTCATCATAGGAAGATACACCTTTGGAACGGAGAAAAGGACCGATTTTTAAAAGGGGATGATTACTCAGTATTTCAAACAAAGTTAGGATCAATAGGGCTACAAGTTTGTTATGAAATAGGTTTTCCTGAAGGGGCTCGAATTCAAGCCCTTAAAGGAGCAGATCTAGTACTTTATCCATCTGCGTTTGGGTTACCTAGATTATATGCTTGGGAGATTGCTTCTCGTGCACGAGCTTTGGAAAATGGAATTTTTATTATTGCAGCTAATCGTGCGGGAAGGGATAAAAATGTTGTGTTTGCTGCACATTCAAAAATTATTTCTCCTAATGGTTCTGTTGTTGTTACCGCAGGAGAAGAGGAAGGAATTATTGTTGGAGAAGTTAATTTAGACTATGTAGCTCAACAAAGAAAAGAAATTCCTTATCTTGATGACATAGAACAAATCAAAATTCTAAATCACCTAACAGATTGTTTATCATACCGAATTTAAGGGAGGGAAAGATAGTGAAAAGTACACGTAAAATGAGCGCCTTTATTATGAGTATAACGATGATTTTAGTTTTGTTTATCAGTGCATGCAGCTCTTCTAATACGAGTTCCAATGCCGGAAAAGGCAACTCCACTCTTGAAGCCATTAAAAAGAATGGGAAGGTTACTGTAGGAACCGAAGCTGCATTTGAACCATTTGAATTTATAGAGAATGGAAAAATAGTAGGCTATGGATCTGACATTCTGGCTGTTATTGTAAAAGATTTAAATGTTGAACTGGAGCAACTGGATCTTCCTTGGCAGGGAATTCTCCCAGGGCTTGATGCAAAAAAATTCGATTTTGTGGCAACTTCAGTTTCTATTACGCCGGAACGTGCTGAAAAGTATGACCTAACCGTACCGATTGCAGATGGTACATTAGCAGTCCTAAAAAGAAAAGGGGATTCCTCGATACAAAAGCCTGAAGATATTGCAGGGAGGGTAGTTGGTACACAATTAGGATCCGGACAATTAAAAGGATTACAGGCATATAATGAGGAGTTGAAAAGTAAAGGAGAAGGTGTAAAGGAAATTAAAGAATATGTTGGGTACCCTGAAGCCTATCAGGAACTAGCGACAGGTAGAATTGATGCCGTTATTAATACAAAGGCGAATTTATCGACAATATTGAAAAAGAATCCAGATACTTATGAAATGGTTGATACATTTGGTGAACCGATGTGGCTATCTTGGGCTGTTAGAAAAGGAGACAAAGAACTTCTTGAATATCTAAATAGTAAAATTTTAGAGTTGCGTGATAATGGACAATTAGAAGAAATGCAAATGACATGGTTTGGATTTACGATGGAAATTCCAGATTCCGGCTACCTGCCAGAATAAAGGGTAGGGAGAGGAGCGTATGGATATTAAATTTGATTTAATTATCAATAGTTTACCGGTTTTGTTAAAGGGAGCCATGATTACCCTCCAGATGTCAATATTAGCCATAATCACTGGAACATTATGTGGATTATTACTAGCCATTTTCTTGCTCAGTAATAACAAGTTTTTAGAAGTTCCTACGCGAATATTTATTAATTTAATGAGAGGTATTCCTTTCTTAATTCAGATTTTTATTGTGTATTACAGTTTTTCAAGCTTTGGTATAGAGATCCCAGCATTTGCAAGTGGAGTATTGGCAATGGCCCTCAATACAGCTGCCTTCCAAGCTGAAATAATAAGGGCAGGTATTGAATCTATTCCAAAGGGGCAAAGCGAAGCAGCTGTCGCCTTAGGTATTTCCAAACGGCAATCGATGTTGCGAATTATTATTCCACAAATGTTTGTGAAGATCCTCCCTTCTATTACAAATGAGCTAATTACTTTATTGAAAAACTCATCACTTGTTTCTGTAATAGCTGTAGTTGACCTAACTCGTGTTGGGCAGCAGATAGTTAGCACAAGCTACAGTCCGGCAGAAATTTATATTGCTGTAGCATTATTATATTTCCTAATGAATCTAGCAATTTCACAAGGAGCAAGATTTATAGAGAGAAGAACGGCCATCTATCGCTAGGGAGGTTGAAAAATGTTTTTCGATGTAACGATGGTAACCCGTTATGGCGTAGTCATGTTAGAAGGGTTTCTAACTACTTTATATATTTGCTTCATAGGACTTCTGCTTGGTTTAGTGTTAGGAGCCGTTGTTTGCTGGATTAAAATGAGGTTTTCTAAATGGGGTTCGGGTTTAGCTAATGTCTATATTGAATTTTTCCGAGGAACCCCCTTTTTAATCCAGCTTTTTCTTTTATATTATGTCGGTCCGGTATTTGGTATCGACCTAAGTGCAACGGTAGCAGGGATACTAGGGCTGAGTCTTTACGGTGGGGCATACTTTGCAGAGATTTTTCGATCTGGGATACAGTCAATTCCTAAAGGACAAATTGAGGCAGCTCGTGCATTAGGAATAGGAGAGAAAGCCATTTTGGCAAGAATTGTGATTCCGCAGATGTTAGGACTCATTATTGCTCCTTTAACTACTCAAATCATAACATTAGTTAAAGAATCGGCTATTCTTTCAGTTATTACTGTTCAAGAGTTAACGTTTGTTGGCCAGCGTGCGATTAGCGAAACATATAATTACGTTGAAGTTTATACGATGGTCGCACTATTATATTGGGCACTGGTCACCACCTTATCCGGACTATTTAAGAGATGGGAGAGATATTCGACTGAATATATGAGAGCTAAAAAAACCCCCTCTAATGGAATCTTAATAATAAAAAAACAGGATATGAATATTAAAACTTTGTCCTGATGAAAGAAGGGAGAAAAATGACTGAAACATTAACGAAAACAGAAGCAATTATAGTAAAAGGATTAAAGAAATCTTTTGGTCACCAAGAAATATTATCATGTATTGACTTAAATATTAAACACGGTGAAGTTGTTTGTATTATTGGACCTAGTGGTTCTGGGAAAAGTACGCTGTTACGCTGCCTAAACCTATTAGAGAGTCCAACAGGAGGAAATATATCTATAGATGGTGATGATATTTTTCCGCAAAAAGACACTTCTAGGAAAAATGAAATGAACCTGCGCCAAATTCGCTCTAAAGTTGGAATGGTCTTTCAACAGTTCAATCTTTGGCCACATAAAACCGTCATAAATAATTTAATTGAGGCCCCTTTGCTTGTTCACAAAAAGGATAAAAAACAGGCAGTGGAATTTGCAGAAAAACTATTGAAGAAGGTTGGATTAACGGAAAAGCGTGATGCATACCCTTCTAGTTTATCAGGAGGACAACAGCAGAGGGTTGCTATAGCAAGAGCACTTGCGATGGAGCCTAAAATAATGTTATTTGATGAACCGACATCCGCACTTGATCCCGAGTTGGTAGGAGAAGTTTTAAAAGTCATGAAGGATTTGGCCTCCGAAGGTATGACGATGATTGTGGTAACCCATGAAATGGGTTTCGCTCGTGATGTAGCTGATAGGATTATCTTCATGGATCAAGGCATTGTAGTGGAGGAAGGGCCGCCAGCAGAAATTTTTTCACATCCAAAAAGTGAAAGATTACGCCAATTTTTGACTAGCGTGCTTGGAAATAAATAATAACTTTAGTGATTATGAGGAGGAGATATTATGTACGAACCAAATAAACAATATGTTAAACAAAAATTGAATTTACCATTCACAGGAATTTGTTCCTTTGGTAAGTATCCGATTTGTACAAATCTAGATGAACTGGATGCAGATATTGCTATTATTGGAGTTCCGTATGATATGGGAACCCAATGGCGTTCTGGTACTCGCTTTGGCCCGCGCAGTATTAGGGAAGGGTCTACCCTTTATAGCTTTGGATTAGAAGGTTCCTACGATCCGGAACGAGATACTATGTTTTTAGCACCACCATTAAAAATTGTCGACTGTGGAGATGTTGATATTGTTCATGGCGATCTTAAACAAAGCTTCGAAAATATTGAACTAGCAATAAGGAAAATAGTATCAAAAGGGGCATTCCCTGTTGTATTAGGTGGAGATCATTCCATTACAATTCCAGTGGCAGAGGCCTTAGATTCACTAGGACCTTTATGCGCCATTCAAATAGATGCTCACTTGGATTGGGCAGACGAGCGATCAGGACAACGTTATGGTCATGGAAGTCCAATGAGACGCATGGCTGAAATGGATCATATTAATGAAATGGCTCAGCTCGGCATTCGTGGAATTGGAAGCAGTAAAAAAGGAGATTTTGATGATGCTAGGGCTTACGGAAGTGTGATTTTGAGTCCGAAAGAAATAAGAAAAATAGGGATTGAAGGTGTATTAAGCCGTATTCCAAAAGGTGGTCGCTATTTCCTTACAATGGATATAGATGGCCTGGATCCATCACTTTGTCCAGGAACAGGTACCCCATCTCCGGGGGGCTTTTATTATGATGAAGTAAACGAATTATTAGAGGCCATTACAAATCACGGAGATGTAGTAGCATTTGATCTTGTTGAAGTAGCTCCTTCCTATGATCCTACAGGAATGACAGGCCAAACAGCAGCACGGATAATTCTCGATCTATTGGGATTCATCACAAAAAAATGGGAAACAAAAAAGAGCACTGTAGTAGAGAGTGAAACAGTTGATGCATGAAAGTGAGGGAAATGAATTGGAAAAAAGAGAATTTTTAATTCCAGGTGGAACAGGTTATTCATTTAAATTAAATAAAGGACAATATTTGAAAGTTATAGACGTAGAAGGGAAGCAAGTCGCTGACTTCATTGCAATAAGTGTAGATAAAAGGGATGAGTACTTATCTACTGCACATACTCGTACAATGAATGGACGGCTCTTCGTTACGAAGGGTGATAAGTTGTTTAGTAACTATCGCAATGCCCTTTTAGAAATGGTAGAAGATACTATAGGCGTGCATGATACTCTTTATCCTTGTTGTGATCCACAACGGTATAAACTGGATTTTAATGTTGAAAATCATAGAAATTGCCGGGATAATTTTGCAGAGGCTCTTAAAGAATACGAGATTGATTATGGATTTATACCAGACCCACTTAATTTATTCCAAAACTCTCCAATCAATCACGATGGCACCTTTGCTGCTATCGTTGAACCAGAATCACAACCTGGAGACTATGTTGTATTTAAAGCATTTTCAGACCTGATTATTGGAATCTCTGCTTGTCCACAGGATATGGTACCAACCAATGGATATAATATTACAGATATTAAGGCGGAAATTTTCAATAAATGGTAAAGAGTAAATTTAAATCCACTCTATTTGAAAAATAGTAGACATAGGGAAAAAGGAATCACGTACAGGAGTATCGTGATTCTTTTCTCTTTCCTAACCTGAAATTTAATCTTAGCAGTTTCATATAATCCTTATTAATAATTGTTCAAATAACCTTTACTTCCAAGTCTTCGCCACACATATAGCCATTGCGAACGAAATAGAGTTAGATAGGGAATAAACTCCTGTTGTTTTATTAATAATAATGTATCTGATATTTAACTTGAATTTTCTGATAATATTTATTATTCTAAATATTATATATGTCGACGGACGACAGCTGTTAGATAGGGAGCCTGAAGCCAGCTAAAAAGACTCAAGAATAGTTCAGAAATCAGCAATACGTTAATAATGGCAATTTCTGTTTAATCATTAATGATCATGTTCAAAAAAATCTATAAAAAGGACTCCCAATTAAGGAGGTGTTAGTAAAAGAAATTTTTTTTGTAAGAAAGACAATAAATCTATTAAATTCAAGGAGGATTATTCATGAAAGGTTTTAAGAAATACCTTTTAACAGCTATTTCAATTGCTTTATTAATCTTTTTATCAGCATGTGGTAATAAAGAAACAGCTAATAACTCAGCAAATAGCGGTGACGGCAATGAAGTTCAGAACTTAACAATAAAACTTGCCCATGAGGTTGCAGAAAATACTTCTCAACATAAAGGTTCTCTTGCATTTAAAGAATATATAGAAAAAGCTTCCGATGGAAAAATCAAAGTTCAAGTGTATCCGAATGGACAACTTTTCGGAGATAAAGATGTTTTTCAAAATATCGTTGCAAATAATGTTCAATTTACGCAAATAGATATGGCGAAATTGGTTGGTGATGACCCACGTTTTAATATTCCATCATTACCATTTTTATTTAAAGGGGATGATGAGGCCGTTAAATTCTGGGAAGGCGAGAAGGGTAAGGAAATTCTATCAAGCCTTGAGAAAGATGGACTTTATGGTCTTGCAATGTGGCCGAATGGACCGAAGCATCTTACAAACAACATTAGACCTATTAAGTCACCAGAAGATTTAAAAGGCATAAAATTCCGCACTCAAGGTGGTCAAGTATTAGAAAAGGTATTTTCAACAGTCGGGGCTGGCTCCGTATCGATGCCATTCACTGAACTTTATACTGCCCTACAACAAGGGACAGTTGATGGTCAAACAAATACATTTGTAAACATTGAATCAAAAAAGTTTGACGAGGTTCAGAAGTATTTAACTATTACAGGAGAAGCACGGGTAGACTTAGCGTTTTTTGTAAACAAAGAATTTATGGATAGTTTGAATGAACCGACACGAAAGATTATTGAAGACGGTGTAAAAGCGTCTACAGAGGCAGCAATAAAAGCTGCTAAAGAAATGAATAAGGAAGCCCTAGAGAAAATCAAAGATAGAGGAAATATGGAAATAACGGAACTATCCGATGAAGATCTACAAGCATTCCATGATGTTTGGGCTCCTGTTTATGATGCATTTTCTGATGTAATAGGTCAAGAGTATATTGAAGCTGCTAGACAAGCCAACAATTAATTGATGAACAAGATTGTGGAATTCTTTCCATAATCTTGTTTCATATTTCTTTTATTTGGAAAGGAGGCTATTTAATGAAAAAGGTATTTCAGATTTTTGAGAAAGTGGAGGAAAGAATAGCTGTAATTCTATTTATTCTTGGGTCTATTATTTGTATCTATGGTATTTTTATGCGTTATGTCCTTAATGCTCCGGTTACTTGGTCAACTGAAATTTTTGAAACACTAATGGTTGCCTCTATTTTTATTGGTTTTGGAATGGCGCTAAAGGATGAACGTCATATAGTAGTAGACTTAGTCTATGATAGGATGTCTCCAATTAATAAAAAGGTGATGAATATAATTAGTAACTTACTTGGATCAGGGTTTAGTGTTTATCTAACAATCATGGGCATTAAAATGGTGAATGTTGCTCAAAGTCAGGGGAGGGTAAGTATTGATGTTGGGATTCCGATTTGGATTACTTACTTAATTATGCCAATCGGAATGGCGCTGCTTTCATTGTATTTCCTATTAAGAACTGTCAAAGCAATTCGTACCCCAGCTCATAAGGAATTATATGACAAAGAAGATAGTGTTAAAAATGCAATTTAGTAGAATGGGGGTCCGTTATGAATCCAACAGTGGTATTACTTATTTCATTTTTTGTTCTATGTTTGATTAGAGTTCCTATTGCTGTCAGTCTTGGATTATCGAGTATTTTTGCATTATTTTTAATTGATTTCACTATGTATCCAGTTATAGAAAAAATGTTCCTATCCGTTAATTCATCAGCTTTAATGGCAATTCCTGGATTTGTTTTTGCAGGTATTATAATGGCCAGGGGCGGCATTTCTTTCTATTTAATAGAAGCACTAAAATCATGGGTTGGTCACTTTAAAGGAGGACTTGCACTTGCAACAATCCTAGCTTGTATGATTTTTGCTGCTATTTCTGGTTCTAGCCCAGCGACAGCAGCAGCTATTGGCACGGTCATGATTCCGGCAATGGTTGAAGCAGGTTATAGCAAACGGTATGCAATGGGACTTGTTGCAGCCGCAGGAACCCTTGGGATATTATTACCACCTTCTATCCCACTAATTATTTATGGAGTTGTTTCCGAACAATCAATTGGAGACCTCTTCACTGCTGGTATTTTACCAGGTATACTCTTAGGCTGTCTTTTAATGATTTCAGCTATTATTAATGCGCGAATAAAAAATTACGGTACAATGCCAAAAGCCAGTATGTCAGAGAGAATTAAAAAATCCCGAAAAGCTTTATGGGGATTTATTTTGCCAGTTTTAATTTTAGGTGGTATTTATACAGGTATAATGACTCCTACGGAAGCTTCGTTTGTTGCGGCTCTTTATGCAATCATTATTTCTGTGTTTGTATACAAGGAAATGAAACTTGAATTATTTTATAACGTCACGAAAGAATCAATTAATATCACTGCTATGATTTTCCTAATCATAGCATCAGCAAATATATTCGGAATGTTCTTAACAACTGAACAAATTCCTCAAACGGTGGCTCATTGGATTGAATCAAGTTCTACAAATGTATGGGTATTTTTAATAGGTGTCAATTTAATGTTCTTTGTATTGGGAATGTTTCTAGATGCTGTTTCTATCATTCTCATTACTTTGCCGATTTTATTACCAATATTAATCATGTTTGACTTAAATTTAATTCACTTCGCAATTATTATGACAATAAACATGGAGCTTGCGATGATTACGCCGCCTGTCGGGTTGAATCTGTTTGTGGTAAGTGGGATAACAAGGGAAAAGGTAGGAAATGTTGTACGCGGTGTTGTCCCATTCTATGCAATATTGATAATAGGTCTGGTTGCTGTCATAATTTTCCCTCAGATTTCACTATTGTTGGTTAAGTAGTATAAAAATTTATTAGGAGTGAATCTAATTGAAAACAAAAGAGGATTTATTAACCTATGATATTACGAAAATTTCTAACTTGATTAAGGAGAAAAAAGTGACTCCAGTAGAAGTTACTTTACAGCTGCTAGATCGAATTGCAGATGTTGATCAGGTAATCAACTCTTTTATTACAGTCGATCGAGAGGATGCAATTAGACAAGCGATACAAGCTGAGCAGGAAATAGAAGCAGGTATATACAGAGGTCCGCTTCACGGAGTTTCTATAGGGCTAAAAGATATAATTTATACAAATAACATGAGAACTACAATGGGATCTGAAATATATCAAGACTATATTCCAGAATACAATGCCACCGTTGTTGAAAAATTGAAACAAGCTGGAGCTATTATCATTGGAAAATTAAATACACATCAATTTGCATATGGTCCTACTGGTGATCGCTCTTTTTTTGGCCCAGTAAAAAATCCTTATGATACACAAAGGATAACTGGAGGATCAAGTAGTGGGTCTGGAGCGAGTGTATCTGCATGTTTAGGCTTTGGATCTTTGGGAACCGATACAGGTGGATCTATAAGAGTACCAGCTTCCTTTTGCGGAGTTGTTGGAATAAAACCAACATATGGGAGAATTAGCAAATATGGAGTTTATCCTCTTTCTTGGACACTTGATCATGTTGGTCCATTAACTCGAACTGTAACAGATAATGCAATTTTTCTAAATTCTATTGCAGGGTATGATCCTAATGATCCTAGTTCAATCCAGCGCGATACTGAAGACTTTTCCCGATTTATAGGAAAAGGAATTGAAGGCATGAAAATAGGGCTACCTTCAACATACTATTTCGATGATTTGAACGGAGAGGTAAGGAACATTATTGAAAAATCCATTGAGGAATTACGTGATCTTGGGGTGACTATTAAAACTGTTGATTTACCAAACATTGAAAAGTTTGCGGAAGCCCATAAGGCCATTTTAAGAAGCGAGGCATATGCAGTTCATGAAAAAAATTTGATGGATTATCCAAATCAATGGGATGACGAGGTAAAAGAGCGTCTATTAACAGCACTTGATACAAAAGGGTATGAATATGCACAAGCTTTGCAAACTCGTCAACTTGCTAAAGATGAGTTTAACAAGGCTTTAGAGGAAGTCGATGTACTGCTCACTCCTACCTTGCCGATATTACCACCGAAAATTAATGAACGTCATGTCGATCTAGAAAAATATGAAGGACAACACATACGTTGGTCGATTATAAAGTTAACCGCACCTACAAACTTTAATGGCTTTCCAAGTTTGTCCTTACCATGTGGATTTTCTTCTGATGGAATGCCAATCGGTGTACAGTTTATTGGTCGGGAATTTGACGAAGCAACATTATATCGCTTTGGCTATATCTTAGAACAAAAGCTTTCTATTAATACATCGAAATTTACCATTGATAAATAATAGAAGGGCCAGACTTTTGTTTTGTGAGGATGTTCAATGGATGAAAAACAACCGAAATTTCGTATGTCTTTTAACAATGTTAAATTGAGGTGTTTTCACCTCTTTTTTCATAAGGGGAAATAAACATTTCTTCACTATATTCCCTTGTTTATTTATTTATTTATGGAAGAGGAAGAAAGTTTTCAAACTCTACTCCTGTTAGTCAGCAGAATTCTCTAAAATACTTTTTTTGGAAGAGAAGTCTGGAATTCCTAATGATTTGGTAACGAATAATGCTTTAAAACCTTAAATAAGAGACCAGGTACTTAAAGAAGTCCTGTTTTAATGAAAAGTGACCAATCTTTGAAGTGAACCCAAAAAGTTAGACACGAATATTAGGCAGCCTCTTGGGCATGAGTTCGGTATTGTACGGGACTCATGCCCTTTAGTTTTGCCTTAATTCGTTTGTGATTATAGTAGTAAATGTAATTTTCTAATTCTAGTTTAAAATGCTCCATACTCTCGAATTCTTTGAGATATAGTAATTCAGACTTTAATAAGCCAAAGAAATTCTCTATGACTGCGTTATCTAAACAATTCCCCTTACGGGACATACTTTGGACGATTCCACGTTCTTTTAATGCGTGTCGATATTGCTTCATTTGATAATGCCAGCCTTGAATTGTTTCGTTGTCCTCATCAGCTGTTTTTAAATCTTGGATATCACTCAAAGGATTCTGCTACAGCTTATTATTTTGATTGCCCAGGAATAAAACTTCGCAGCGAATTTAGTCGCCGGTTGATGGGAGAGAATTATATGATGAGTATTACATAAGAAAGGGGGGAGTGAACGTGTATTATGTATATTATGTGACGAGTTTGATTTTGATAAGTTTAAATTAGGAGCTAAGCTTCTTTGCTAATTAAGTGGGATGAATAGTCGATTTTCATATTAATCTTTATTTATCACTTAAGAGGAAGGAGATATTAGAGGTATTTCATTAGAAAACGCAACTCTAGCATTGAACAAATAGGGTGCTCAAATCTATGTATCCATAGTATTGAAGCACCCATTTTTCACTAGCTGTTCTTAATAATCGTATTCGTGTAAAAGATACTGCTCATTTATTAAATGTACACAAGCTTTCGCTATCATACTGTTTCTTTGACGGCGTACCCTAGTTCACTCAATTTCTCCCGGATTTTTTCTTTTGTTTCTGTAGTGGCAGGGACTAACGGTGAACGCACGGTGCCGCCTGTAAAACCTAGAACTTCAAGCCCTGCTTTTAAGTTCCCCGGGAACGGAATTGCGTCCACAATATTGTAAAGACCTATCAATTTTTTATTAAGCTCTGCCGCTGCTTTCACATCGTTTTCTTTTACTATTAGGTCGTACATCTTAACAATTTCCTTCGGGATAAGATTTGGAATAACACAAATTGTTCCATGCCCTCCAATCGCAAGCGTCGGCAGTAACGTATGCTGATAACCTGTTAAAACAGAAAAGTTTGGAACGTCTTTCGTTGCATCAATTGATTGAGAAATGATATCAAATTCTGTTGTGTTTTTTATTCCTACAACCCCATCAATCTGACTTAATTCATAAATTAGTTCTGCATCAATTTCTACTCCTGTTCCTCCAGGATAGTGATAAACAATGATACCTATACTTGAATTTGCGGCAATTACTTTAAAGTAATCGACAATTCCTTCTCTTGTCGTTTTCAAGTAATGTGGTGTTAGGATCAATGCGCTTTGTGCCCCTGCATCTGCAGCAAATTGTGTAAGTGCAATAGTGTCTTCCGTTCTGTGGCAACCTGTTCCAGCAATTACGGGAACACGACCATTTACATCTTTGATAACTTCCTTAATCAGTTCCTTTCTCTCTTCTGTAGTTAATAACGTATACTCACCTGTACTTCCGGCTACCACTACTCCATGTACACCAGATTCAATTAAATGATTGATAAGCTTTTTGTTTCTAATAAAATCAATACTTCCATCCTCATTAAATGGTGTTGTTAAAGCTGGAATAATTCCTTTAGGTACATACATTTCTATACCTCCCGTTTGTTTTTTGTTTTAATGGACTAATGGTATTACCTTTTGAGGAAAGTATAACAAAGAGTGAATTAAAAGACAATACTAAA
>NZ_JBALPC010000149.1:0-13917 GCF_036965225.1 Bacillus sp. JJ1474
AGTTTTTTGAATTTGAGTATAAAAATAGCCGTATTTGGTCTTGAATCGTCCATAGATCGAATCAAAAAATATGCTCATAAAAGAAGTGATATCGAAATCATCCCCTTTATTTATGAACATGCCAAGAATAGTAAAGATTTAGTTCTAAAGGCAATGGGATCAAATGTTTTTCTATTTACGGGTCCTCTTCCATTTCTATATGCACAAGAGGAATTGAAGCAGGTCAATATACCAGCTGTCTATGTTCAGTTTGATGAATTCATGGTTTCCACATCATTTTTTAGATTAAAAAATGAACTGAATCAAAATATACAACGCTTGTCTATTGATATTATGAATGAATATCATATTACTGAAGTTTTGAATGAATTGGAAATTATCGACCGGAATATTTATACGTACGGATACGGAAAAGATCAGCATTTTGATATTGAAAGTATTGTCGATTTTCATACCCAATTATGGGAAGAAGGAAAAATTGATTATGTATTAACAACAATTGGTGAAGTAGAGAAAAGTATCCGTGAAAAAGGAATTCCATGTTCACGTATGAAAATTCCTAGCCGAAACTTAGAAAGAGCGATTGAAGAGGCAAAAGTAAACGGACAGTTAAAAATAAGTCAAAGCTCTCAAATTGTAGTTGGCTTTATAAAAATAAAAAACTTCGACAGCATTGTGGAAGAAAAAGGAGATTTCTTTGGTCAAGAGCTCTTATTACGTCTGCATCAATTATTGCTGAATTTTGGTCACAATGTATTTGCCTCCATCATAAACAATGGATCTAATCATTTCTATATTTTCGGAACAAGAGGAATTCTTGATTATGTGACTAATCAATTTCAGGATTTCCCTCTAATTCGTGAAATTGAAAATGAGTTGAATGTTTCAATTAATATTGGCTTTGGACTTGGGTTAACAGCTAATCAAGCAGAACAGCATGCCAAATTAGCATTAATGCAAGGGAAGCATTCAGAAAGCAGCAGCTGCTATATCGTGAATGAACATAGAAAGATAATTGGGCCTTTAGGGGATAGGAGCAAACTAGTACATTCAAAATTATTTAAGGAATTAACCGAGAATGTTGAGTTCAGCAATGAAGCAGCAGCTAGGTTTATTGAGTTTAATCAAATACGGGAAAATGCAGCTTTTTCCGCAGAGGTTTTAGCTGATTATTATAGTGTGACAAAGCGAAGTGCTGAAAGAATGATTCAAAAACTTCTTAACCACCAAATGATAAAAGTAGCTGGGGAGGAAAAGCCTTACCAGCAAGGTAGGCCGAGAAAATTGTATCAACTTATTTTAGGAGATGAATAAATCGTGTTAAGCAAAATTGCAAAGGTAAACACATATGTCGTTGAAGTACCTCTAGAAAATGAATGGAAAATATCTCTTTACGCAGCAAAAACGCGAAAGCATGCAATAGTTGAGGTTATTACAGAGGATGGAATTCGCGGTTATGGCGAAGCATCACCATCACCTGCGTTTATGGGTGAAACAGCGGAGACTATAAAATTAGTGAATGATCTTTATTTAGCACCTGCAATAATAGATAAACAGATTAATCAACTAAGTTTGATTCACGAACAAATGAACGCTGCTATCTATGGGCAAAGTGCAGCGAAATCTGCCATTGATATTGCCATCCATGATGCATGGGGGAAAACTCTTAATCAGCCAGTCTATGATTTAGTTGGAGGCAAATACCGTGAGGAAATCCCTTTAGCCTATGTTGTTGGGATTAAGGATAATCAAAGCGCCTATGATGAGGCTTTGCAAAAAATTGAAGAAGGCTTTTCATTGATCAAAATAAAGGTCGGTAATGAACGAAAAAGAGATATTGAATTAGTAAAGCTTATTCGTAAAGCCATTACCGATTCTAAAAAGGATGTAAAAATTCGATTAGATGCTAATCAAGGCTACAGTGTAACGGATGCGATCTATGTCATTAGGGAACTGGAGACAACTGGAGAGCTTGAATCCGTTGAGCAGCCTGTTAAAAAATCAGAATTAAAAGGTTTAAAGAAAATTAGAGAAACTGTCGAAACTCCAATTATGATTGATGAAACTGTATTCAGTGCTGAGGATGCATTATTTGCTATTCAATATGGATGTGCAGATATAGTGAACTTAAAAACTTGTAAAGTTGGAGGCATCCATCAATCTAAAAAAATAGCAGCTATTGCTGAAGCATCAGGTATAAGCTGTGCAATTGGAAGTAACCTAGAGCTTGGAATCGGAATAATCGCAAGTATGCATGTTGCTGCTAGTACTCCAGTCATTAGCAGGCATAATGATTTTATTTGTGGTGCTTACCTTCATACACATGATATTACATCCATTGCAGCTAGAGATTTAGTGAAGGATGGAAAATTGCAGGTATCTGATGGACCTGGATTAGGGATTGAACTTAATATGGATTTAATTTCTTAAGCAAAGGTTGGATGTATCATGAAAATCAATATAGAGCGATTAATGCAGGAAATCGAATACTATGCACAATATGGACAGAAGCCTGGAGAAGGGATCACAAGACCAAGCTTTTCTGAAGCTGATTATAAAGTTAGAGAAGTTTTTATAAATCAACTAGAAAAGATGGGTCTACATGTACAAGTGGACACGATCGCCAATATTTGGGCAAAGATGCCTTCAGAAAATGAAAATACGTCAACTATTGTAATTGGCTCACATTTAGATACTGTACCTAATGGTGGTAAATTTGATGGGGCTCTAGGAGTTCTTGTTGCAAAGGAAATCGTTCAAACATTGCTTGAAAATAACATTTCACTTAATCACCATTTACAAATTGTTTCCTTTACCGCAGAAGAGCCAAATGATTTTAATTTATCTACAATGGGCAGCCGAGCGCTAACTGGAAAACTAACATATTCTCAGCTCATGAATGCAAGTGATTCAAATGGATTCCAGCTTTCTAATGCTGTTAAAAAGGCCGGCGGAGATTTAGAAAAGATTTCAGAGATCAAAAGAGAAGATTTGGCTGCCTATATTGAACTCCATATCGAACAAGGAAAACGGTTAGAGAAACAAGATCTTTCGGTAGGTGTTGTGAATCAAATCGTAGGGATTTATCGGGATCAAATTCAAGTGTTTGGAGAAGCCAATCATTCAGGAACAACGATGATGAGTGATCGGATGGATACCTTAACTGCAGTAAGTGAAATGGTTCTTGCTGTAGAGAAAGTGACAAGAAGTTTTAATACGGATGCTGTTGCGACAGTTGGCAAGCTTAATGTCCATCCGAATGCAGCAAATATCATTCCAGGCCGAGTAGATTTTATTCTGGAAATAAGGTCAGCAAGCAGAGAAGAGAGGAAAGCAATAAAAGAAGCAATCTATAAAGAGTTTGAAAGAATTCAAGAAGCTCGAAGGGTTAAAATCATATCTAAAAACATATTAGATCAGCAAGAGTGTACTTTTGATTCAGATATTGTGCAATATTTGCAGCATGCAGCCGATTCATTGGAGATTCCTTATACTACTTTTGCTAGTATGGCAGGTCATGATGCCACTCATTTAGCAGATATAACGAAATCAGCTATGATCTTCGTCAAAAGTATTGACGGAAAAAGTCACTGCCCTGAGGAACTCAGTCTTGCTGAAGATATTGAAAAAGCAGCAAACACCATGCTTCATGCAGTATTGTTGGCAGATAAGGAAATAGATTAGATACAAAAATATGCAGGTCAACTGGACATCCAATGTTTTTCATTGGATGTCTATTAATTTTTTAAAAATAAAAGAGGTTTAGTTTAAGAGGAAAGATAATGTCATTAGTTTGTGTTGGCTTATTATGTCGCATTCGGAGGAAAATGTGTAGTAGGATGGGATCACAACATTTAAACAAACTTTGGCAGACACCCAGCTCTAAAATTAGCTAGTATCCGCTTAATTTGGGCGCTATCTGTAGGATTGGCTGATAAACTGGTAGATTTGGCTGATAAACTACCTAAATTGGCTGATAAATAGGTGGAATTGGCTGACAAACCACTTAAATTGGCTGATAAACATAAAGGCATCCAAAAAAAGTGCTCAATTTGATTTAATAAAGCCTAATTTTTATTCAAATGTAGTAGTTTAATAGTAAATGTTTCCCCATTTTCGAGATTGTATCAAGAATTAGGAAACAAAGCCTACTTTTCAAGCTTTCATCAGAAATTGGGAAGCAAAGCCCCCTAAAATAGCCTCAGTTTTTAACCGCAGAGTTGGAACTAAAGTCCCTTTTTCCCCTATCCCATTTTTTGAAAAATTTTAACTATCTTAATTATAAGTAAAGCAAATTTTATGTGTTACAGTGAAAATGTATATTACATCAGGGGGAGAAAGGGTTATGTTTAAATCTATTAAGGGGAAGCTGATTGGTCTTTTTGTCATTCTTTTAGTTTTGACCGTATTGGCTGTTAGTGTATTGGTTGACCATCAAACAAAAAATCAAATAGAAAAAAATGTTGTTGAGCAAACCAATAGTATTGTTGCCGAAATGGCACACTCCCTTCAACTGGCAATGAGCCAATATGAATTGAGCATGAGATATGTGGCTGATTCGAGGGAAGTGGAAGATTATCTTGAGATGTCTGGAACAGAGACAAAAGTAGATGCAGAAAATGAACTAGACAGGGCTTTACATAACTTTTTAGATAAATATAAGGATGTAACTTCTATTTATGTAGCTACTCCAATGAAAGATTTGCAGATTATGCCTAAGGCTGATTTAGGGGCTGATTATGATCCAACCTCAAGAGATTGGTATAAACTCGCGGTAGAAAATGCTGGTCAAGCTGTTTGGAGTGAGCCATATATTGATTCAGCCACGAATGAACTTGTAGTCACTTCATCATATGCCATTAAAAAGGGCAGCGATATTGTTGGCGTTATTGGCCTGGATATGAAATTGACTGATATTACAAAAATGATTGAAGAAGCTAAAATTGGCTATAACGGGTATTCTTTTGTTTTTTCTAAGGAAGGCACAGCCATTGTCCATCCGGAAAAACAAGGTGAAAACTTAATGGATTTGCCTTACATTAAAAAAATATACAAAGAAGAAGCTGGTGTTTCTTCATATATGGATGAAGGTGAAGACAAGCTGCTTGTTTTTAACACTATTCCAAGTACATCTTGGAAAATTGGAGCAGCCTATACATCCGATGATCTATTAGTAAGCGCTAAACACATTAGAATGAATATTTTTATTATCTCCTTACTTGCTTTGTGGGTTGCTAGTGCTATTACTTACTTTGTGGCATCAAGGATTACGAAGCCCATTATTTCTTTAAAACAAGCTGTTAATCGTATGGCTAGCGGAGATTTAACCGTGTCAGCAGCAGTTACGACAAAAGATGAGATTGGTGAGTTAAGCTCGCAATTCAATCAGATGGTAGGCAATATGAAATCCGTCCTAATGTTCGTGAACACTTCAGTGAATAACGTGAAAACATCGGCCGAAAACTTAAGCGCAGTATCCGAGGAAACGAATGCATCCAGTGAGGAAATTGCGGCGGCTATTACTGAAGTAGCTAAGGGAGCTTCAACTGCGGCACAAGAGGCAGAGGCGGCTAATCAATTATCCGACCAATTAGGCAATAAAATTAATGAAATTAGTGCACATGCTGCAGACATGACAGGTCTAGCAGAAAAGGCAGATGAGATGAATCGAGAGGGTATTCACGAAGTAAATAATTTAAAGAGTTCCTTTACAGAATCTCGTCAATACCTTGAGTCAATGGAAGAAGTCATTCATGATCTTGAAGGGAAAATTCAACAAATTGAGCTAGTGATCACAACGATTACCGACATTAGCTCTCAAACAAACCTGCTTGCTTTAAATGCTAGTATTGAAGCTGCTCGAGCGGGTGAACATGGGAAGGGATTTGCTGTTGTTGCTGAGGAAGTTAGAAAGCTAGCGGAACAATCTGTTGTGGCAACGAATGAAGTGAAAAAGACGATTACAACCATCCAAAGCGGAGCACTTCTTGCTGTTGAATCCATGAACAAGACAAAGGAAAACTTCACCCAGCAGGCGGATGCCGTTCAGACAACAGAGTCAAGCTTCCGTTCTATTTCGGATATTGTTGAGCAATTAAGACAGTCCATTTTCCGTGTCCATCATGAAATAGACCATATGGCCAATGGGAAGGTGGACGTTATAAACAGCATTCATTCAATGGCTGCGATGGCTGAACAATCAGCGGCCGCCTGTGAGGAAGTCAGTGCCTCAACGGATGAACAGGTCACAGCTATTCAGTCCGTAGCCGATTCCGCAGAACAATTGACCGAACTAAGCGATGAACTTCAAAAAGCAGTTGCTAAATTTAAGCTAGTGTAAATATGGTACAGGGAGATCACCTTTGAGTGGTCTCTCTTTTTTATGGGATGATAAGGATTGGAATGTAGTTTAATTAAACGATTGATTGAGGAGACGCAAACGCAAACGCATGCCGCACAAGGGCTAGAGGAGTTTAAATAAACGTTTGATTGATATGTATGTTCCTACTGGTCTCCCATTCTTAAAGAATAGCGTTAATCAAACGATTGATTGAAGGAGCCCAAACGCATGCCGCACAAGGGCTAGAGGCAGTTTAAATAAACGCTTGATTAATATATGTATTCATATTTTAGTATCCATTTAGGTATTACTCAAAATCAAAAACCAGGAGGATCTGCTAAATTCGTCCTCCTGGTTTTTATTGAATAAAAGAGTCTAAACGCCAAATCCCTCAGAATTCGATAGACAACATTCGGCAATTGAATTGCATAGAAGATTTCTTCTAGTGCTCGAACGATTAATACATTCGGATAAATTTTTCGAACACTTCAATTCATTAAATTTTGTATGCGGATATTCCCGGATTAACTGGGACAGAGCCCCTAGTCCTTAGGAAGCAATAGAACTGTTCTCATGTTTCACTTCTTGCTTCGACGATCCTGTTACAAGACTAACCGCAATCATAACGATCAGGTTCATAATCAAGGCAATTACCCCTACATTTAAGTCTTGGATAAATTGTGGCAAGGCAGGAAATAGGCTTCCGATGGTTGTTTGGCTGATGGCAACGTAGGCAACAGTAGCTACACCAACTGCGATACCTGCGAATGCTCCTTGCTTTGTTACAAAGTTCTTTTTGCCTAAACTAAAGACTAATGGAATGAATAATTGTGTCACTAAGCTGTATCCCATCAAAAGTATAGTAACGAGTGTATCTCCGCCTTGGAATGTGAAAAATAGAGCGATCATGGCGACGACAGGAACTAAGCTCTTTGCTAATTTGGCAACCTGCTGGTCGGTTGCATTCGGAACGAAAACCTTGTATATGTTTTTGGAAATTAGCGTAGCAGATGCCATTAAGATCATCGATCCCGGAACGATGGCCGTTAATAATCCAGCAGCGCCAATTAAGCCGACTACCCATGGATCAAACGTTTGGATAGAAAGTCTTAAAAGTGCAAGGTCACCTTCTGCTCCCTCTAAACCTTTCACTTGTAAAATAGCAGCAAATCCAACAAAGAAAACAAATAATAAAATGAGCTGGTAAAGCGGCATGACAATGGCGTTTTTGCGGAATACTTTTTGGTTTTCCGCAGAATACACCGCACCGAAGTTATGCGGCCACATATAGTAGCCAAGTGCCGTTAATAGTACAGTAGAGATGAACCAAGAAACACTTAATCCACTTTCCGGAAGGATTGAATGTCCCGGTTTTGCAAGTTCGACTGCTTCGAACATTGGCTGAAGCCCGCCATAATAATGGAATGGTAAATAAAGTCCTAGAAATACGACGACACCAAGAACCAAAATATCTTTTATTATCGCTGTCCACGCTGATCCGTGAATCCCTGAAATCATGACGTAAACCGTTACAGATAAAACCCCGATCCAGATGGCTGCCGTCGAAGAAATGGTCCCGTAAGATGCTTCGGAAACGATAATGCCAAGTCCTTTAATTTGCAGAACGAGGTATGGAATGAGGGCCACAACGCCAACGATGGAAACAAACACACCAAGGTATGGGCTCTTATATTTGCTAACAAAAAAGTCTGATTGTGACATTAAGTTATGATCTTTTGCATATTTCCAAACTTTAGGGAGTAAAAAGTAAGACATAACATATGCTAAACACCCGTAAGATAGGATATAAAATGCAGGGCCGCCTTTACCGTAAGCCCAGCCGCTGCCGCCTAGAAATGTAAAGGTTGTGTAAATTTCCCCAGCCATTAACAGGAATACGAGAAGCGTACCAAAGCCGCGTCCTCCGACAGACCACTGTTCAAGCGTCATGTCTTTCCCCTTTTGTGCTTGAATGCCAAGAAATATGGATAATATTAAAAAGCCGAATATAATAATTAATGCGATATTCATGATTCTTTTCCTCCTTTATTCGCAGGGTCAAGCTTGTAAACGACAGCCATCGTTCCTGATGTCAGAAAGACCCACAGAACAAGATAAAAGAGAATGAAGGGCATCCCTAATACATAAGGTGTTACTTTATTAGCAAAAGCAATTCCGCCTAAAATCCCAATAAATGGGATAAAAGCGATCAGGTGATAAAGTTTCATAGTTAGACCTCCAATTCTTAAAATGATTTTGGCAGGTAATGGGTTAAAGCTTGTAGCCTGTCCAGTAAGCCAAGTAATTTGGACAAGTTATTGGTAAACGCCAAAACCTGTCCAATAACCAGTCACTCTTAACCTAAAAATTTAAATGTAGCATGCAGGAATGTTTTGACGCCGATTTCCAATGCATCTTCATCGATCGTAAAGCGGGCGTGATGGTGAGGATACGTAATGCCTTTCTCCTCGTTGCCAGCCCCAACATAGAAATAGCAGCCAGGTGCTTTTTCCATGAAGGCAGAGAAATCTTCTCCTCCCATATTTGGCTTCATCATATCAATCGCCTCTTCACCGAATACTTCACGAACGGTTTCTTCGACAACACTTGTCACTTCTTCATGATTAATGACTGGACGATAGCCAAATTGATATTTGAAATCATAAGAAGCTTCATGGGCTTCTGTGATTCCTTTCACAACGCGTTCCATTTTTCCAGGAATGGATTCACGAAGGCTTGGGTCAAAACTGCGGACTGTTCCGCAAATTTGAACGGATCCTGGAATGACGTTATGTGTTGTGCCGCCGATAAACTGCGTGACCGAAATAACTAAATTATCAAGTGGGTCAGTATTACGGGAGACAATATGCTGAAGATTGGTTACTACTTGGGCAGCGATCGCGATCGAGTCAATCGTCTGATGCGGCAATGCTGCATGTCCGCCTCTGCCGTTCACTGTAATCCAGAATGTGTCAGGTGCAGCCATCATTGGGCCGTACACAATGCCGACTTTCCCGAATTCGAGCGGTGACCAAAGATGAGTGCCGATAACAAGATCAACCCCGTCCATTACTCCAGCCTCAACCATTTCATCAGCACCGCCTGGGAAAAGCTCCTCTGCATGCTGGAATAAAAAGCGGACTTCACCTTTAATTTGGTCTTGCAATCCAGAAAGAATTTTGGCTGTTCCAAGCAGCATCGCCGTATGTCCATCATGGCCGCAAGCATGCATTACACCTGGATTTTTTGAAGCAAATTCAAATGTATTTTCTTCTTGAATCGGAAGAGCGTCCATGTCTGCACGAATCGCCAATGTTTTGCCTGGTTGAGTACCAATCAGGCGAGCCATCACACTTGTTTTCGTTGGACGAGATAGTTCCAAATTGCCAAATGACTCTAACGTTTCATATACATATTGAGCCGTTTGTTCTTCGTGGAATGACAGTTCCGGATTATGATGCAAATATCTTCTCCAAGTAATGACTTCTTGTTTTAGGTCACTTGCTAATTGATTTATATTTGTATCTGTATTTAAAATCATGGATTTCAACTCCTGTTCTGAATGCAGAGGGACGTGTCCTCTTCCTCAAATTCAAAAAAACGTATAAATAAACTTTCTTGTATTTGTAATTATAAAATTTATCAAAAAATATAGTATGTCCTTTTCGACAAAATTTTTAACAAACAATTTATGAAAAACACAAAAAAAGTCCCGTTTCTCTCCAAATCCTTATTAAAAAACACATTTTTTCAATGGAATTTGGTAAAATAACAAAAACTTCGACAAAAGGGAAGGGTGCACTATGAAGGAAACATTAACTCATCGGCAGCTTCAATCATTAATTCATGTTTCGAATGTTTTAAACTCATCCCTTCATATAGATACGATTATTCATTCCATCATGGTCCAAGCCGTTTCCGTTATTGATGCGGCTAATGGCGGAGTCTTATTGCTTTATGACGAAACACAAGGGCGTTTAATTCCTAAAACGGAGAGCAATGTCAATGGGGAAATGATTAGTAAAGTACGGCTAAAGCCTGGTGAGTCAATGTCTGGCCTAGCTTTTTCAGCGGGGAAATGTTTAATTTTTCGCAATAGAGCAGAGGTGGAAAATGCAACAGCAAATCTATCAGAAAAAAATCTTCAATTTATGCTCGATTCCATTCCAAATTTGCCCTATTCTTCTATTTCTGCTCCTATCTTTTTAAAAGAAAAATGCATCGGTGTCATTACGCTGGATTCATTTGAACCTACGCTAGAGTTTATTACAGAAGATATTCATCTTTTAACGGCAATTACTCATCAAGCTGCCGTTGCGATCGAGAAGGCGAATCTTTACAGTGAACAGGAACAAGCCGTAAAGCAGCTTGAATATTTGAATGATACGATCTCTAAACAAAATCAAATGCTCTCCCGTTCGGTTGATATCCATAAAAGGCTTGCGAATCTTGTAATGAACGGAGAAGGTCTAGATTCCATTATTGCCTATTTGCATGAAATGATTGGCCATCCCGTTTTGTTATTTGATGATCTCGGGGAAATGATTTCCTATGCTTACGAACAGTATGTTGACAACAATGATCTGTTATTGATTAGAAAAAAGGCTCAGGAATCCATACATTCACTCAAAACGGTTCACACTTTATTAGAAACGGATTTGAGGGAGAATCCATTTTTAACAATCTTGCCAATTGGGGCAAAGCCCACACTTTTTGGCATACTTATTATTGCATCCCTGGAAGAAATTCGCGATGTGGAAGTTGCCGCATTAGAGCATGCGTGTACCGTCATTTCTCTTGAAATGGTGAAGGAACAGGCTATTTTTGATGCACAGGAAAGATTAAACGAAGAATTTATTGATGTTTTGTTTTCTGGTAAAATGAATCATTCTATTTTACAAAAGGCAAAACAGATGAATTTTGACCCAATGGCTGACTACATGACGCTCATTATACGAATTGACGAATTAGATAACAAGCAAAAGCGAAACAGCATTACTCGCCATTTCGTTCAAATGGCAAATCGTGCGCTTTTAAATAATAATTTGAATGGGATTGCCGTAGGCAGTCAAGATCAAATTGTTCTTCTTTTAACCTTTCAGTCAAAGGTGCCGAGCACCTATGCGCTTCACCAGGTTAAGCAGCTCATATCGAACTTTCAGCAGGAAATTCATTTGAAAAATTGGGGAACGACCATTTCTATTGGGATTGGAAGAATTCATTCGAGTTTATTGAAGGCATCCAAATCCATGCAGGAAGCAGCAAAATGTCTTCAAATTCTTCATAGCTATGGGAAAAAAGGGGAAGTCATCAGTTATAAAGACCTCGGTGTTCACAGGCTTCTTTTCCAAAATTCAGAGGAGGATCTCATTGATTTCCTCAACGAAGTGCTCGGCCCGCTTATAGCTTATGACCAAGCCCGAAAAGGTGAGTTACTCCCGTCGCTTTTCGCCTATTTTGAACATAACCAAAATGCAAAAGAAGCAGCGGAATCCATCCATGTCCATACGAATACGCTCACCTATCGATTAAAAAGAATCGAAGAAATACTTTCAACAAACCTTTCGGATAGTCACCAATTTCTAAACATTCATTTGGCTGTCGATCTTTATCCATTCTTAAAGGATAAGCTTCATCAAATAAGTGAAAGTTAGTGCGGGGGTAAAGATAAAAATGTTCTTAATTAATCACTTACATTATACAAGAATTTGGGGAGGTGCTCCTTTTTTCATACCTTGAATTGCTTGGGAGACAAGGGATTGAAATTATGAAATTCATTCATCACTCAAAATTAAAAACCAGGAGAAACAGCTTAAATTGTCCCTCCTGTTTTAATTCAAAAATCATCAAATCCTAACTCACAAACACTCTCCTGAACGCCACATCCCCAAGAATTTGATAGACATGCACATTCGGCAAATGAACCGCGTATATGGTTTCTTCAGGTGCTCGAACGATTAATACATTCGGATGAACTCTTTCAATCACCTCAATAGGGGTAGGCAGAATCGAGGCATTTACATCACCGCCGATTGCCCAAAAAGAAAGAGTAGAAACTTCATTTTCTTCTAGCTTTTGTTTGGTGTATGCCCGAGGCGAGCTTTCTTTATTAATATGTGCCAAGTCTTCGATTATCGCGCTTGCTGTTGGAAGCATTCCCGCCCCTGGACCTTGAAGGCTAATATTCCCAACAATATCCCCGTCAATGGAAACAGCATTTTGGACACCTTCCACATGGTAAAAGGGATGCTGTTCATTCACAAGCACAGGCTTTACGGTGCAGAGAATTCCACTAGCAGTTCGCTCAATCGAAGCGACATGCTTAAATCGAAACCCTAATGATGAAAAAATTTCAATTTGTTCTGGTGTGATTCCCCGAATTCCCTCTCTGATCGACTCATCCCAGTTCGGTGCTTCCCCAAATGCAAGCTCACTTAAGATCACCGCTTTGTAGAAGGCATCATAGCCGTCTACATCATTGGTTGGATCCGCTTCGGCATAGCCTTTTTCCTGTGCTAGCTTCAATGCTGACACAAATGGTAAGTTTTCTTCTCTCATTTTTGTCAAAATAAAATTAGAGGTTCCGTTAAGAATGCCTTGAACTTTTTCGATGTTGTTTACATTTAGCAAATGCTTAAGTGTTTGGATTACAGGAATCCCGCCAGCGACCGTTGCTTCAAAGCCGAGCGAAACACCATTTTCACTTGCTAACTGCTTTAATTGCCCCCCATGATGGGCAAACATTTCCTTGTTCGCCGTAATCACATGGCAGCCCCTTTTAATCGCCTGCTGCAAATAGGAAAAGCATGGGTCTTTTCCTACAATGGCATCAATCACAACATCAAGCTGTTCAAGTGTAATGATTTTTTCGAAATCATCGGTTAAAAGAACATCTTCATCCGGTTTCTTATGCTTATATACATTTTTCACAAGAATTCCAACGATCTTCACTTCTTTCCCAAATAGGGCTTGGAGCTTCTTCTGATGTGATTGGACAGTCTGATAGACACCCTTCCCAACGGTGCCGTATCCTAATAATGCAATATGAATGGCTGACATGTATGCATTCCTCCTGTTATTTTGTAGTCAATTTGCTATGAATGAGGCAAATTGCCATAGATGGAAAAATAAAAAACCCCCTCTGCATATAAAGACAGAAGGGGAAACAAGAATGAAATAAAAAATCCGTTCCACCTTCTCATCTTCGGAATTGTGATCATTCCTCTGAAATTGGCACCGTGCACAAGAATGCTGGTTGCCGAGGCTTCGCAGGGTCAGTCCCTCCACCTCTCTTGATAAGAAGATTAGCAATTATGAAATTATTAATAATCATATCGATTTCAAGGGGCTACGTCAATATAAAGGTTGCTTTGGCAATTACGCTCTTGCTGATGTACGGTCAATCCATCCATACTAACGACCGCTATTCCTGCAAAACCAAGCAGAGAAACCAAAGAGGGAATCCAGAAAATCGTATTTCGGACTTTAGAATGCCCCTTATATTTTTTAAAGTTTTGATATATCAACATAATACATTTTTACTTTTTAGGGGATTACTACTTTTCAGACAACCACTA
>NZ_JBALPC010000150.1:0-6662 GCF_036965225.1 Bacillus sp. JJ1474
AATTTAATTAAAATTATAGAACAAAATGATAATAAAAAATAAAGAAATGGGACATTTCAAGGTGTTCAGAGATCCTCCAGAAAAGTTGGCACGAATTTTGCTTTAAAAATAAATAGGTTGAAAAAGTAATAAAAGGAAGGAGAAAAGTGATATGAAGGTTATTCTTCCATTGATTAATGACGGTGATACATTACTCGTTGGGGGATCTGGACTAGTAGGTATACCTGAAAACTGAATCTTAGGGTTATATCGAAAGGGGGTTAAAGGTCTTACGATTATTTCTAATAATTGTGAGGTTGACGATTGGGGATTAATAAATCTATTGAAAAATAGACAAATCAACAAATGATTTCCTCCTATGTCGGCAAGAATTAGAAGGTTGAACGTCACTTAATGTCTTGTGGGCTAGAAGTAGAACTTGCACCTCAAGGTAGCTTAGCTGAACCCCCGAAGGATTAACATTTATTGAGATAGTTGAAGGTTACACAGTTGCAGATATTCAAGCATGTACAAGACTGGAATTAATCATTCCAGCACAATTAAATTTATTGTTTAGCATTCCAATGGGGGGATTGTTGTTTTGAATCAAAATAAGGAAAAATCACTTGAAAATAAAGTTGTTTTCATAACGGGTGCGGCTAGTGGAATAGGTCTAGATTTAGCCCAAGCATTTGCTGAAGAAGGTGCAAGAGTAGTGATCAGTGATCTGAATGAAGAAGCAGTAAAAGAAACTGCCGGGTCCATGAAGAATGATGGATTAGAAGTCATGGGGATTGGATGTGATGTAACCAAAGAGCAAGAAATCATATCTGCATTAAATCATACCATTAATACATATGGAGGTATTGATATTCTAATAAACAATGCAGGGTTACAGCACATATCTACCATTGAGGATTTTCCTGCTGATCGCTTTGAATTACTTCTTAAGGTGATGCTAACAGGTCCATTTATTGCTACAAAGCATGTTTTTCCTGTCATGAAAAAACAAGGATTTGGTCGAGTGATAAATATGTCCTCTATTAATGGTTTAGTTGGTTTTGCAGGGAAGGCTGCTTACAATAGTGCGAAGCATGGAGTGAACGGTTTGACGAAGGTTGCAGCATTAGAAGGGGCAGAATACGGAATCACCGTTAACGCCATTTGTCCTGGTTATGTAGACACTCCGCTTGTGCGAAATCAATTAACTGACTTAGCAAAGACAAGAAATGTAGAGTTAGAAAATGTACTTGAAGAAGTAATTTATCCGCTTGTACCACAGAAGCGCTTATTACATGTCAAAGAAATCTCTGATTACGTCGTTTTCTTAGCAAGTGAAAAAGCCAAAGGTATTACAGGACAGGCGATTGTTATTGATGGTGGCTACACAGTCCAATAAGAAAAAATATTAGTAAACGCTATTATTCTTTCATTACGCCGGTTTTATAAATGAGTTAACTTTAGGTTTATTAAAAGGGGAGGGAATTATTTTGAAAAAATCAAGTGCAATCTTTCTAGTGGCTTTTATGGTATTATTTACAGTTTTGACAGGATGTAGTCCAAAGGTAGAAGAAACAAAAACAAATTCCGCAGCTAGTAGTGATTCTGGTGCTTCTTCTTCAGGTGAGGAAACCTTTAACATAGGTTTAGCTATTTCTATGTCGGGTGGAACAGCTTTATTTGGTGAAGGAGTAAAAAGGGGTGTGGACCTAGCTGTTAAAGATTTTAACGATGCTGGCGGCTTTGAAGGAAAAAAAGCAAATGTAGTCCTATATGATGATGAAGCTAAACCAGAAAAGTCTGTCGAGATTGTTCAAAAATTAATTAGCCAAGATAAAATTGTAGCCTTAGTTGGACCTGCTAACTCTGGGAATGCCATGGCTCACATTCAATTTACTCAAGAGGCAAAAATTCCTGAAGTTGTACCAGTAGCTACAGGGACAAAAATCACACAAGAGTATAAAGATGCTGATAAAAACTATATTTTCCGCGTGTCTCCTCTTGATGGGGTTCAAGTGTCCGCTATTTTAAAAGAGCTTATCGATAAACAAGGCCTTACGAAACTTGGTGTCATCCATGATACGGAAGGGTACGGGCAAGGTGGAAGAGAAGATATTGTTAAGCAAATGAAGGAAACCTACAATTTGGAACCAACTGTTATTTCAGCCTTTGATCCAAAGGAATTAAATCTAGAGCCTTCTATTCGTGAAATGAATAATGCAGGGGTGGAAGCAGTTATCTTCTACGGGCTTGCACCACAGTCAGCAAAGTTGCTTGAAGCTCGTTTCAATGAAGGGTTGAATGCCCCTATTTACGCGACTTGGGCTACAGGTGACCCAACTGTTTTAAATCTAGTTGGAGATCTTGTGAAGGGTGATCTATTCTTTGTACAGTCATATACGATTGATCAAAATGAAGCAGCAAAAAAATTCCATGCAAGAGTAATGGATACGTATGGTGAAGACGTATTCCCTATTGCTACGGCACAAGGATATGACAGTGCAAAACTTATCTTAGATGCTATAAAAAAGGTTGGTTTAGATAGTGAAAAAATTCGTGATCAAATTGAATCCTTCACGGACTTTGAAGGTGTAACAGCAATTAAATCAGCACCTTTCACTAAGGATAACCATGAAGCATTTGGTATTGACGAAGTATTCATTGCCACATATAACGACGATTTACAAATTGTCGCAGCAGATTAATAGAGCCATCATATAAATCTTTTAACTGGTGTAAAGGGTAAGTCCATATGTAGATTTCCCTTTTCACCATTGCTTGTTATTCGTAGTATCACAAGGGGGCGTTTGCTTTGGAATTAACAGATATATTAAAAGCCATTATTAATGGGTTAGTGTATGGAAGTGTTTATGCGATAATTGCCCAAGGCTACTATATTACCTTTATTACGACTAAAACTATGAACTTTGGTCAAGGTGACTTCGTCATGCTTGGTTCACTTATAGGATTATCTACCTTTATGACAATAACTGCTTCGGGTGGGGGTGTTTGGATTGCCTTTATAGCATCATTACTATTGGTTATCGTCATACTGGGTATATCGGGTTGGGCATTGCAACAAGTCGCTATCCGTCCGTTAAAAAGTTGGCATTCCATTGGTTGGATTTTAAGTACTGTGGCCGTTGCTATGATTGTGAGAAACATAGCTATGCTTATCTGGGGAAGGGATGTTCTAATGGCCCCATCTCCATTTGGACGCGCTATTTTAGATTTAGGTATATTGAAAATCCGCTATCATGACATATTTGTACTCGTTAGTGCTGCAGTTATTATGTTTCTATTATACGTCTTCTTAAAGAAATCATTATTTGGAAAGGCGCTTGAAGCGGTTGCCTTTAATAGAGACGCTGCTTCATTAATGGGAATTAATCCACGATTAATGGCTTCCATTGCTTTTATCATTGCAGGGATTCTAGCTGGAGTAGGTGGAGTTTTAGTCGGGCCTATGGTACATCCAGGTGCATTTATTGGTCTTTTCCTGGGATTAAAAGCATTTGCAGTTGCAATTATTGGTGGTATCGAGAATCCAAGAGGCATTTTTATCGGAGGACTTTTACTAGGTGTATTAGAAAACCTCTTTACTTTATTTAGTACATCCATGAAAGAAGCAGCTGCGTTCTTCTTAATTCTTGTCATTTTAGCAGTCCTTCCTCAGGGGTTATTTGGAAAACGAGTAAAGGAGAAATTCTAGTATGATAAAAGCAAAATGGTGGATTTATCAAATTGTGATCCCGCTCGTCCTCTTATATGCATTTCCCTGGTTTTTTAACAATGCTCATACTATTCATGTAGCCCAGACATTTTTAATTACTTACATTGTCATCGTAGGGTTAAATCTACTTGTGGGACTCTCCAATCAGCTTTCCTTGGGGCATGTAGGATTTTATGCGATAGGAGCATATTTATCTGCAATACTTACGATGAAAGTAGGATTGAATTTCTTCGTAAGTATTGTGATCTCTGGCTTAATAGCTGCTGTATTTGGTGCGATTGTAGCTCTTTTGTCCTTACGAGCGAAAGGTCCTTATCTGGCAATGGTAACAATTGCATTTGGAGAATTGATTAGTATTATTGCCAACCGCTGGGTAGATGTCACGGGCGGTCCTGCAGGAACCAAAACTTCGGTACCATCCTTTTTCGGTCTTGAGCTTGATCCAATTCAATATATGTGGTTTATTGGTCTTTTAGCTATCATATTTACAGCATTCGCAACGAATATCTTTAGAGGTCGTTTTGGAAGGACCTTTACTGCTTTTGGAAATAGTGAAGTTGCTTCAGAGGTACTAGGGATTAATGTTCGGAATTGGAAAATATTAGCCTTTGCTGTTTCTGCTTTTTTAGCAGGTGTAGGCGGAGGGCTGTTCGCTTTCCAAAATCAGTTTATAAGTAGTACAACTTTTGAATTGAATCTATCCATTATGTTCCTTATTGCGGTTATTATCGGAGGGTCAGGAACAAAGATAGGTCCTATTATAGGTACAGCGGTTATCGTTGGGTTACCGCAATTCCTTCATAACTTTGTAGATTATCACTTAATGATCTTTGGTGGAATATTATTACTCGCACTTATCCTTTTACCCGATGGTATCGTGGGTGCCTTCACCAATCTTTCTTACTTTAAAAAGTTTTCTAGTAAAAAAGCCAATACTGAATTAGGAATTTTACATGATGGTCGGAAGGCAACAATAGATTTACCTGAAGGGATTAATGGTAAGGTTTTAGAGCTTAAAAATATTTCTATGTATTTTGGTGGATTAAAAGCTATTGACGAAGTTGAAATAGAGGTTTTAGGTGGAACTGTTCACGGAATTATTGGCCCAAACGGTTCAGGTAAAAGCACTACAGTTAACGTCCTAAGTGGAGTCTATATGCCGACTGGTGGAAACATTCTTTGGAAAGGAAAGAACATTACAAAATATGCTCCTCATAGTATAGCACAAGAAGGAATTACAAGAACATTCCAAAACCTGCAGTTGTTTGAAGACATGAGCGTTTTACAAAACGTCATGGTTGGTTTTCATCGTCACTTCAAAACAGGATTCCTGAAAAACCTATTATATCTAGGTCAGGTATCTGATGAAGAGAAATACTATGCACAAAAAGCCTATGATCTACTACGAATTGTTGGCTTAGAAAAAAGAGCCCATGAAAAAGCGTCTGACTTACCATATGGAGAACAGCGATTAGTTGAAATAGCGAGGGGGTTAGCTTTAAAACCTGCATTACTTATTCTAGATGAACCGGCAGCAGGGGCTAGTCCAAAAGAGATTGTAAAAATCATGGATGTGATCCAACGTCTGAAGAAGGCAGGATTGTCTATTATTTTGGTTGAGCATCATATGGATATTGTAATGAATATTTGTGATTATATTACAGTGTTAGATTTCGGTAAGAAAATTTGTGAGGGAAATCCTGAAACTATTCAAAACGATCCAAGGGTAATTGATGCCTATCTTGGGGGAGAAGAGGTGAACCAGCTTGTTGCAGGTACAAAATCTGTCGGTTAGTTATGGTCATGCATCCGCTTTACACAATGTGTCAATGGAAGTAAATGAAGGTGAAATCGTTGCTGTTATTGGTCCCAATGGGGCCGGAAAAACAACACTATTAAAAGCGATTACGGGGTTGATGAAGGCGAAGGAGGGCACTATCCTATATAAGGATAATGTGATTACAGGTACGCCTGCTCATAAAATTTTAGGGTATGGTATATCCCATGTCCCCCAAGGTCGTCAGGTCTTTGGTGATCAGTCGGTAGAGGATAATCTAATTCTTGGTGCCTTTACGATTAAAAAAGAGAAACAAAAAATTCAAGAGCTTATAGAAAGAGAATACGAAAGATTTCCGAGATTAAAGGAGAGAAGAAGGCAGCAAGCAGGTACGTTGAGTGGTGGAGAGCAACAGATGCTAGCTGTATCCAGAGCACTTATGTCTGATCCTGATTTTGTTATTCTTGATGAACCATCCATGGGTTTATCACCTATATTTGTAAAACAGATTTTCGACACTCTGCTAGAGTTGAAGAAATCTGGCAAGACGGTTGTGGTTGTCGAGCAATTAGCCATGGCTGCTTTAGCTATATCTGACCGTGCATATGTTTTACAAGCAGGTGAGGTGAAGTTACATGGAGAATCACGAGATTTATTAAGGGATGATAGTCTGGTAAAAACGTATTTAGGTTCAGCTTAAGCGAACTAACGGAAGTGTAAAATACGTTGTTATGTATTTCTATTAATAGGAGAAGTTAAATAACATCTAAAGTTATTTTAGCCTCTTCTATTTAGTTATTTTGGGACAAGGAATCCCCGTCCCTCCAAATAGAGGCTTTTTTACTAAGTTATCCGAAAGAGAAGGTTTATGTTTAATAACCTTCTGTAGTTACTTCTCTCTTTGATTGAATAATAAAAACCACTTCTGAGTTTATCAGAAGTGGCTTTATTTCAACGTTTTTTTCGGATGGAGAATAGGGGGCTAGAACCCCTGACCTCTACGCTGCTAGAGGAAAACCTATTGAGCAATTTAGTAAAATAAGTTCAAATAAAAATAATCAAGTCTAATAGATCAAGGTTTTTTAGATACATAAATGTAATCTAGACTAATTAAAAATAATTAAAAAAAATAAGTCTGTGCACACTTTCAATAAAGTTTTTGTACAAGTACCA
>NZ_JBALPC010000151.1:0-3906 GCF_036965225.1 Bacillus sp. JJ1474
AACAGCTAGTTGTTGATTTAATTGGTATACTAATTTTATCAACCGAAACAAAGGATTGGAGATTTACATGAAAAAACAGCGTAACATTATTTTATATATTGGTACTTCAATTGATGGATATATTGCAAATGATGATGGTACATTAGAGTGGTTAGAATCAACTGAAGTAGAAGGAGATTCTGGTTACAGTTCACTCCTCGAAAGAATTGACACTGTAGTTATGGGTAAAGGAACTTATGATGTCATTCGTGGATTTGATATGAATTATCCTTATAGTGATTATAAAAATTATGTATTTTCTAAATCTGTTAGTGGATCAGATGAATATGCTTCATTTATTAATGAAGAGGTCAAAACTTTCATTAATACTATAAAACAAAAGCCTGGTAAAGATATATGGTTAATAGGTGGAGGAAACTTAGCTTGTGAATTTTTCAAAGAAAATTTAATTGATGAATTCCAACTAGCCATTGCACCAATTATTTTAGGAAAAGGAATCTCTCTTTATAACGGAGAGGATATTACTCTAAAATACAAATTAACCAAAGTAGAAAAATTAGATCAACTTGCTATGCTTCATTATGTAAAAAAATAATTTTCATCATCTTTTCCTTTGTTAGCAGTGGAAGATTTTTACTGAAATTAAATAACTATATTTATAACCCCGTCCTAAAATTTAGAACGGGGTTATACTAGTTAGAGCTATTAAAATTAATAACTATACTGTCTTTCTACAATTTTCACGGTATTGTAAGCGAGAAAATTAAGCTTTTTTTCAAAGTACCAAGTGTAATAGAAAATAAATTATAGTCTAACCTTAACCTCAGTACCGTCCTTAGCTTTGACATCTACTAGCACTATCCCCTTATAATTTTTCAGTTCCTCGACGATAGGCTTTAGCGTATTTTTGTCTATTAGTGGAAAGGTAAAGTCCAGTTTTTTTCTTTCGAAGTGCTCTTTTGTCCATTTGTTTACATTTTGCTGAAGAAATTTTGAAGACAAAATGGAAATAACAATGTTTAAAATAGCATATGGGATGGGGATGGTAAACCGAACGTCTTTTGCTTTCACTTTTACATGCATCATAAGCAAACCACTAATCAATGATGACCGAAACGGTATCCCCGTTTGCCGATTTAATATCAACAATTTGGCCATCTAATTCGTTTTCGATTGCTTCAATAATAAGGTTTATGTCTATATCTTTAACGTATTTTTCCGATTGAGGAATACTCGCTGCGATGCTGTGTCCAGCCATTAATACTGCCTTGACAAGTTTTATAGGCAAATTGACCGTGACGTTATCATTTTCGGTTGATACAACACGAATTTTTAATGTTTTATCTAAATATTTTGCTGGTTTTTCAAAAAGCTTATTACCTGTTTCTTCTTTCTCTTTTAATACTTGAATCAGTTCTGAACCCTTATCTGCATCAATCTTCCCTTCTTGAACCATTGTTAACACTCTTGTAATTTCCTCTTTCATGATCCATTCCTCCTATTACTCTTTTAAGAGCTTAATGGCTTCTTCTGGTGTGATTTCGCCATTTTCCAACATGGTGACAACTTTTTTCTCGTCAACTTCATTTTTCTTCTTCTGCACATATCCAAGGGATGAAATGATGTCTGTTAGTTTGCTTCGAACCGTTGGATACGAAATACCCAGTTCCTTTTCAACTTCTTTGATATTCCCTCTGCATGTAATAAATACTTCTACGAAATGCAGCTGATCCTTTGATAAGGATGCCAGCTTAGATAATTCAAACTCATTTTCAATCGTAGTGTGACAATGAGTGCATTGCAACTTTGTAATTTTTAAAGTTTTACTGCAGACAGGACAATTTGTAATTACTTGATATGCCATAATGAAAATCCTTCCTTTTTGTTGATTCGATTATATAACAATAAATAAAAATAATAAATAATAAAACTTAATTTCTTTGATAAAAAAATCAATAATATTAAGTTAATGTTTAATATTATTGATTTTTCGTTATGGTCATTCGTAACGTATTATATTTGCCATAATAGTTTTAATGAGTTTTTTAAAAATTAGAAGGAGGTACCTATACTTTATTAGGGGAGTAGAGTACTGGATAACTATTCCTTTTTCCTTCGTGATTCAATACTTAAATGACAGAATAAATGCATCCTACAGAGCGGGAACGAGAAAAACAACGGATTTAGAAGAGATGGGCGGAGAATATCTTGCAAGCGTTGGTGTACATAGGTACAAGTTTTACAGATTTGGTTTTTTACACCATATTCTGTATTTACAAAAAGTGTTTAACGAAGTACTATTATGTTATACGATATATCGTATAACATAATATGTTAAAGAATGAAAGTAGGTTTGTATGAAAATGGCATATAATGGAGGGCCGATGACCGAAGCAATGTATTATGTACTGCTAGCGCTGATGCATCCAAACCATGGTTATCAGCTTATGCATGCAATTACAGAAGTTTCGAATGGCAGAGTAAAAATGGGACCGGGGACACTTTATGGAGTACTATCACGAATGCAAAAAGACGGTCTTATTTCATTAGAAGAAGATGATGGCCGAAGAAAAACTTATCAAATTACACCAGAAGGAGAACAAGCTCTGCGCATAGAGTATAGGAGATTAAAATCCTTGATAAAAGACGGCAATATTTTAGAAGAAGGTGAAGAGAATGAATAAGACTGTCTACAAACTTCGTCCCAGTGATTATTGGCGAATCGGGGAGCATGAAAGCTGGTTTGCAGATATGGCTGCTGAGGGATTCCAACTGAAAAGGATGAGACTGCATTTTGCCGAATTTGTTAAAGGTGAGCCCCAAAAAATGAGGTACAGAATTGATGTATCTATGAAGATCACACCAGAACAAATACAGATGTATGCTGAAAGTGGATGGGACTATGTGACGAGCTATAATTTTTTTCACGTATTTTCATCCCCTGTTGAGCTTAATGCACCAGAGATTCATACAGACCCCGCAGAACAATCTTATACATTAAAGAAACTAGATAAGAAATTAGCTAAGAATGCATGTATAACTGTAGCTGCAATTATCTTAATGATCGGTATGTTGTTTTCTATTTGGTTTCTCGATGGGACACCTACCTTCATTTTGGTCGAAGGGATGGTTATTCAACAAACTGTTTTAACCATTTTCTTTGGATATATGGCCTATACATCGCTGCAAGCAGCTATATCCATTCGTGTTTTGCGAAAAGATCTGATCGAAGGAAAACCTATTGATCATCATGCTCCTTGGAAGAGGCACTATCGATTAAATTCTATTATAGCTTTATTTTTTACAATCGTTGTTGGATTGAGTGCTATACTTCCATTCACACAGCTTGTAAAAGGTTATACAAAAACATTGCCAGAAGCAAGTCTTGACTTACCGATTGTCAGATTAGCAGATGTAGAGCAGAATCCTGCTTTGGTTCGGGGGGAATCTTCATATATGAGAGATAATGTTGATTGGGATAATCGGTATTCGTATGATTGGAGTCCGTTGGCACCAGTGCAATATGATACAGATGAAAACGGGGTAGTCCCGGGAAAAATGTGGGAGGATGGCAGTGGTGAATATTCACCAAGTATTCATACAAGGGTTTTTCAGCTCAGTGTTCCATCTATAGCGGATCATCTGATTTCTGATTTAATAAAAAGATATAGTTATGAAAATAGTCATAGAGAGTTTGTTGAAACAAAGCATCCAGATTTGGATCTTTTGATTGTTCATGAGGAAGAAGAGTCGAAAGAAGTGTTTGCTTCTATGGGAAAAGCCGTTATATATGTTCGTTATCATGGTTATGCAAATATAAATTCAGTAATAGAAAACATAGTAGAGAAAATGGAGCTTATTTCAGATTAATACTAGAATTTGAATCTAGGAATTAGGCTATATTAG
>NZ_JBALPC010000152.1:0-18442 GCF_036965225.1 Bacillus sp. JJ1474
TTATTAAATATGTTCATAAAAGCTATGAGAATAGGAACAATGTTTATTCAAATTCTGACAAATTGTATCAAATAAAACTTCTTGCAATTGAGTTTAAGTTCCAAATAATTGCAGAGGAACTACTAAGAATTAATCAGTTTTCATGGGATGAAAAGTACACTCACTATTTAGTGGATGAATTTCAGAAGGGGTTAAATATAATGGAGGAATATGTGAGAAAAAATTATGATGATTTATTCATCTTATCGGCCAGACTTTATACATTAAACAGCCATAGTCTATTAATTAGGAGTAAGAAGTAAAAAGCCTGACTTTAGCTGTGATAAGCGAGTCAGGCTTTTAAATTTATATGCTAATGCTCTCAACTAAATTGAGCCTGATGCAGCCTGCTGTATATTCCTTCAGATTCCAGCAGTTCTTGGTGGTTGCCTTGCTCGGCAATTCCATCTTTCGTTACAACGAGGATTCGATCAGCATTTTTAATGGTGGCCAATCTATGAGCAATAACTAGCGTGGTTCTGCCTTCAGTGAGTTCCTCCAATGACTTTTGAATCGCTGCCTCTGTTTCTGTGTCAAGGGCGGATGTAGCTTCATCCAAGATCAGAATTGGCGGATTTTTAAGGAACATCCGGGCAATGGCGAGCCTCTGCTTTTGTCCGCCGGAAAGCTTGACGCCCCTTTCACCAATAACCGTATCAAGGCCTTGAGGCTGACTTTGGATAAAGTCATTAAGCTTCGCTTTTTCAGCAGCGTCTAAGATTTCCTCATCAGTCGCATTCAATTTCCCATAGGCAATATTTTCGCGAATAGTACCAGAGAACAGAAATACATCCTGCTGGACAATCCCAATTTGGCTGCGCAAGGATGATAGCTTAATATCCCGAATATCTATATGATTTATAGATATAGAGCCTTCTTGAACCTCGTAAAATCGCGGAAGCAGGCTGCAGAGGGTTGTTTTTCCAGCACCAGACGGGCCAACAAAAGCAACAGTTTCTCCGGGTTGAATGGATAGATTAATATTATCGAGCACAGGTTGATTTCCTTCATAACCAAAAGAAACATTGTTGTATTGGATTGTTCCAGCGAGTTCCATCTCAACAGCATCCTCAGAATCTTCAATATCAGGCTCAGTGTCGATAATTTCTGTATATCGCTTAAATCCAGCAATTCCCTTCGGATAACTTTCAATAACAGCATTAATCTTTTGAATGGGGCCTATCAAAATATTCGATAACAAGATAAAAGCAACGAACTCCCCATAAGTTAATTCTTTAGAAATAACAAAAAACGTTCCAAATAATAGGGTAAAAAGAGTAATGGTTCTCATAAACAAATAATTAGCCATTACATTTTGCGCCATAATTTTATAGGATTGCAGCTTGGTTAGACGATAGTTTTCATTGTTTTCTTTAAACTTTTTCTGCTCATACTTTTCGTTAGCAAATGCTTGAACGACGCGAATACCTCCGATGCTGTCCTCTATTCGTGAATTAATTTCCGCTACATCCTGGAACATTCTTCGAAAGGTTCTTGTCATTTTTTTATTAAAATAAATCGCAAATATAATCAGAAGAGGGATGACGATAAAAGAAATAACCGCAAGCTTCCAGTTAATGCTGACCATCAAGATAAAAGAGCCAACAAGTGTCATGATGGCAACAAATACATCTTCTGGACCGTGATGGGCCACTTCCCCAATCTCCTCAAGATCCTTCGTTAGCCGAGAAATGCTATGCCCTGTCTTGTTGTTGTCATAATATCCAAATGAAAGCTTTTGCATATGCGTAAACAGCTTTTGGCGCATATCTGTTTCAATATTAATACCTAAATTATGGCCCCAATAAGTAACAATATAATGTAATCCTGTATTAAGAAGATAAATCAGAAGCAGTCCCGCACAGGCTAAAAGAATAATGCTCCAATTTCCTTCTGGGAGCAGCCGGTCAATGACCTGATTAACGGCTAAAGGAAATGCAAGCTCTAATATGCCGACAATAATTGCTGATACAAAATCAAGGATAAACAACCATTTATATGGCCGATAATAAGAAAAAAAGCGTAATAACAAATCAAAACCTCCAGAAAAAAATATACTGAGCAATATAGTCTGAATTGAAATTCATTCTCAATTATAAGTGTTATTTCCTTTTTATTCAATATAAATGCAGCTAATCTCGCTACTCATCCAATAATAAAAAATACCCTCATGTCAGAGGGTATACAAGTTTTGACCATTACGGGATAGAGGCCCCTTGGTTGCTATTAATAAACACGATCACCGTTAAATATAGAGTTCTTCACAATAACATAGTCAACATTGCGAATGGAGCTTAGTTTGCTTCCTCCAGAATAAGAAATGGAAGACTGGAGATCCTGCTCCATTTCCGTTAATGTCTCTTGTAAAGGACCTTTGTATTCAACAAACATTTTTTTGCCTTCTACATTTTTCTTTTCGCCTTTTTGGAATTCGGAAGCAGAACCGAAGTATTCCTTGTATAGTTTACCGTCTTTCTCGACCGTTTCACCTGGTGATTCTTCGTGGCCGGCAAATAAAGAGCCAATCATCACCATAGTGGCGCCAAATCTTACCGATTTTGCGATGTCTCCATGTGTACGAATGCCACCATCTGCGATAATAGGCTTGCTAGCTGCCTTTGCGCACCAGCGTAAAGCAGCTAATTGCCAGCCGCCAGTTCCAAAGCCAGTTTTGATCTTCGTGATACATACTTTACCTGGTCCAATCCCAACCTTTGTTGCGTCTGCACCAGCATTTTCTAATTCCCTTACTGCTTCTGGTGTACCAACATTTCCTGCGATCACAAAGCTGTTCGGCAAGTGTTTTTTAATATGTTGAATGATATTGATTACAGCATTAGAGTGGCCGTGCGCAATATCAATTGTGATGAATTCTGGGACAAGCTCAGCTTGTGCTAAATCTTCAATGAATCCATATTCCTCTTCCTTAACACCTACACTAATAGATGCAATTAATCCACGAGCCTTCATATCTTTAATAAAGGAAATTCGTTTTTCTGGATTAAAACGATGCATGATATAGAAGTAACCGTTTTCAGCCAAATAAATAGCAATCTTCTCATCGATAATTGTTTGCATATTTGCAGGAACGACAGGCAATTTAAATGTATGTCCTCCTAAAGTTACAGTTGTATCACATTCAGAACGGCTATTTACAACACATTTCGCCGGAATCAATTGAATATCTTCATAATCAAATACGTTTTCCATATTATACACCCCTAAAAACGAATATTAAAGCAAGGACACCTAATAAATGTTCGTCCATATAGTAATTTACATGATTGCCATTTGAATGTCAAAGTTTTTATTATTATTTGCTATGACATTAAAAAAATTAAAAAAACCTCTTTTTTTGATAGAGAAAAGTACGATAATTTCGCCGAATAGTCTAAGTAAGCATGCTTTTTAGCAAAATGTGTAGAATTTTGTATATAGAATTTCAATTTTATAAGCTATCTGTGTTAATATTAGATGGGCCTCTTTATAAAACTTATGAATTGGACATGCATGAATAAAGAGGATTTTGCTATCATTTTTTGAACTAAGTCATGGGGGGAGGATATAAGATGAGTACGGATAGAACACCTTCTCCGCAAAAGTCTTTCTTATCTGATCTAAGGTCACTTTTCAAAGCGAATGTATTAATAGCCAATGTTCTGCCGGTGTTTACCGGATTCTGGTTAGCACTGTACTTTTCAAATGAATCCTTTATGGAGCATATACCATTATTTATACTGATTATGGTTGGCAGTACATTAGTAATGGCAGGGGCACTTATTATTAATAATTGGTATGATGTGGATATTGATAGGGTAATGGATAGGACAAAAAATCGTCCGACCGTAACGGGCCATTTTACTTTAAAGACTGTTTTAATTATGGGGATTACCCTTTCCATATTAGGTTTCCTCATTCTCTTTTTTACAACTCTTGAAGCTGCCTTTTATGCATTTATCGGGTGGTTTACCTATGTCATTTTGTACACGATGTGGTCCAAACGAAAATTTACTCTGAATACAGTAATTGGAAGTATTTCGGGGGCGGTTTCTCCTTTAATTGGATGGGCAGCCATTGCGTCTAGCCTTCATATAATTCCAATTGTATTGTTTCTGATTTTATTTATTTTTCAAATGCCGCATACTTTTGCCATAGCCATGAGGAAGCATGATGAGTATAAAGCAGCTCGTGTAGCCATGCTGCCAGTTGTTCACGGCTTTTCTATGACGAAGCGGCAAATTCTTGTATATGTAGCATGTTTGCTGCCGCTGCCATTTTATTTAGCTCCGCTCGGTACAGTATTCCTAGTCGTTGCTACCTTGCTTAATATAGCATGGCTAGTGATTAGTATAAGGGGATTTTTTGTGAAGGATGACCAGAAATGGGCTCGGCTCATGTTTCTATATTCGGTTAATTATATTGCCATCTTGTATTTACTGATGGTTGTAGTAACCTTACCGATATTTGAATAACTCACTACATTTTTTAGTACAATTAAAAAGGGGAAACATGGCCAATCGTGAGCCGTGTTTCCCTTTTTTGCTTTTCAGAAAAATATTATTATCAGTGAATTTTGCTTGTTTCTCTAAGAATCAACCCATTACCAGAAGCAGCCCGAACCCAACCAGGATACTCGGCCATAAGCAAATCATATAACTCATGATCGGAAATCGTTTGTGGATCTTCCACACTGAAGAAGTTAGCATTATCCAAATATCGTCCTGTTAAGTTATCTAACTCCTCCAGGAAGGAAAAATCGGATTGAAACGCTCTAAAGAATCCTCTTGGCTTTGTCCCTTTATTGGATTTCCCGATCGCCATAAACTGCCAGAAGATTGGTTCGTAAGATGAGCTTTGAATATGGCTGATTGTTTCTTTTTCATCAAAGGTAGCACCATCCGTCACAAACATTACATAGACAGGTACGTCATTTGGCAAAGCACTATTCCGCCTCCCTGCTGAACCAAAGTAATGATTGCGGATTGTTTTCATGACCTTCCCATAGTACGTGCTGCCCTCTAATGGATATTGTCTAATTAACCGATTGACAAAGCCATTAAAGTTATCAATCGTCAATTCTCCAGCATCATGAGCTTTTGCCCCAAATAAGAAAATATCAATGGAGCCATCATCATCAAAGCGCGTACCGAGTGCTAATATCCTTTCTGCAAATTCTTGGATTTTTCCGGAGCGGTACAGATTTGCCATTGAGCCTGATATGTCTAAGCAAAGTGCAACCTTGGCTTGATGGTTTTGTAAGCCAACCTTTTGTAAGCTGACTGTTGCTTTTTTGGAAAGGTCCAAAATTTTTGGTGCCTGCTGCTCCATCTTCTTTTCTAACATAATTCTTTTAGTATTGATCGGCTGAGGGGGAGGAGTTGGTGCTGCTTGTGTAACTGGCGAAGGTGAAGGCTGCTGTGGGCTCTCCTCAGCCACTTCACCGCCAAAATCCTTCAATAAGGCAGCTAGTCCACCATCAAAGCCTCGACCAACAGAAGAAACCCTCCAAAGCGATTTATAATAGATTTCCGATATAATAACTGCTTTTTCATTGCTGAAATCGGATCCTTGAAAAGAATATTCCATGATTGGCTGTCCATTTGCTTTTACGACAAAAGATCCGGAAGAAATCATCCCCATTGTTCCATTTCCGTCAATGGTTGCTGTAAAGACTAAATATTGAGAAGTGGGTGGCAGCTTGGATAAATCGATTAAAAAAGTTCCGCTGCCGCTGTTATGGGATTGCAGCTGAATTTCATTTAAAGGTGAATGAAGCTGGTTATAGAAGATCATATATCGGTCATCGGCAATTTTTTTGTTTTCGTTTAACCCAAAGCACGTAATGTCAACTTCAAAACCGGACGCAACGTTTATTTCGACCTGAAGCTGAGTGGAAGGGGTGAAATCGGACAATTTAACCTTTTCTCCACGAATTAAAGATTTGATAAGTGCTCCTCCTTTAAGTAATGGTATTATTTGTATTGTATAATAAAATCGTTCACCATGAACGCTGTTTTTATTGGAAACCACCGAAACTTTCGTCATGAGGCTTCAGAGTACGCTTTTACATAAGAGTTCACACAAATCGCTCGTCATGACCACCTCTGAAAAGGGAAAAAGTATTTGGATGATGCAATGTGGAATGAAATTACATGGGAGGAAATAAATGGAGGTTTCTTATAGAATAGATAAAGGACAATTATTTGTGTTTATAATCGTCCTTTATGTTTTTTAATTATTTAATTGCTTTACTAACTTTTAATTTCTTTCCTTTGACTGTTGTATTCTCCATTGCTTGTAAAACTAGTGAGCCTTTTCCGTTAAGAATATCAACATATGACAGATGATCCTTGACCGTAATAATTCCAATATCATTTGCTGTGACTCCAGGGATTTTTGCAATCGTTCCAACAAAATCTACCGCTCTAAGCTTCTTTTTCTTCCCACCATTAAAGTACAACTTCATGATTTGCTTGTTTAATTTTTCACTTTTTGCTTTTTTAATGGTTGGTTCAACATTCATTTTTGCTTCAAAGAAAGGTTTCTTATCTGAAACTTCCTCTTTTGAAGGAGCGACCATTTTCGGAATCTCAAAACCAATGTATTCTTCAATTTCACTTAAAAACCGATCTTCAAAAGGTGTAACAAAAGTGATGGCTTTCCCCTTTTGACCCGCTCGTCCTGTTCTTCCCGTACGATGGACATAGCTTTCTTTCTCTAATGGAAGGTCATAGTTGATGACATGTGTAATATTATCAATATCAATCCCTCTAGCGGCTACATCCGTAGCAATCAAATAGCGAAATTCTCCTCTTCTAAAGTCATTCATCACGTCAAGCCGATCCTCTTGTATCATGCCGCCATGGATTTTATCACAGCTATAACCTAAATCCACTAACTGATCACACACAGTATCTACTCGATCTTTTGTTCGACAGAAGATGATGCAACTATCTGGATTTTCAACTATCGTCACATCTTTAAGCATAGAAAATTTATCGTCTTCTGCCACTTCAAAAAGAGAATGATCAATTGTATCAGTCGTGAGTCCCGTCGCTTTAATTTCAATATCGATAGGTGTTTTCATATAGTTAAGTGAGAGGTTTTTGACCTCCTCTGGTAAAGTAGCTGAAAATAGCATTGTCACTCGTTTTCGAGGTAACTCCTTGATGATGGCTTCTACTTGTTCAATAAACCCCATGTTTAACATCTCGTCAGCTTCATCAATAACAAGGTAGTGAATCTGATCTAAGGCCAGAGTACCTCTTTCAATATGATCTAACACACGGCCTGGAGTACCGACAACTACATGTGTTTTTTGCTTTAATTCTGTTTTTTGGATGGCAAAAGGTTGTTTTCCATAAACAGCTGTTGCTTTTATCCGTTTAAATCTGCCTATGTTTATGAAATCCTCTTTCACTTGCACAGCAAGTTCTCTCGTTGGTGTCAAAATTAGCGCTTGTGGTTTATTTTCCTTCCAATCAATTAATTCACAAATGGGAATCCCGTATGAAGCTGTCTTCCCACTTCCTGTTTGTGATTTCACGACAAGATCCATTTTCTCTAACACAAGAGGGATAACCTTACTTTGAACGGCTGTTGGATTTAAATTTTCTAAACTATCCAGCGCGTTTACTATTTCATCACTTAATTTATAATCTTTAAAACTTTCTTTACACATAACTAAGCCTCTTTTTATTTTGGATTATTTACCTTATTATTTCCGCCAAGTTTTTTACCCTATTCAACCTACCATTATACGCGAACTTCACCTTGTAAATAAGTCAGTGCTTGAATTAATAAAAAATGACCTGCCCTTTGGGCAAGTCAAGTGCTGCCTACTTCAAGAGACCGGCTAGCTCCTGAAATTTTGGGGTAATTATAAAAAGTGACTCTCTTTTTCCATAAGTTTGGACGATCTCGTTTGTAAAAAATACAAGGTGATTGTTTAATATACTCAACCTCTGTTTGGATAAAAACGGAAGTCGTATTCCTATTTGCAGAAAAACAAACCTTATGGTGTAAATATTGTTATTAAATTGTGGAGGTAAAATAGAAAAAGGAACAAACCCTATTGGATCCGTTCCTCTATCACTGTTTAATTTATGATTCTTTCATTGCAGGTTTCCCCGCTTCGATTAATACTTTGTTTCTGCCTAAAAGAATCGCTAAAATAATAATGAATACACCGGTTCCTATTAGTAGCCATTCAATTTTGATTATATCTGCGATTGGGCCGAATATTAGCATTCCGAGCGGCATCATCGAGGTTGAGATCATTCCCATTACGCCAAAAACTCTGCCTAAATAATCTTCATCGACTTTCTCCTGTAACAAAACGGTAGCTGGTGTATTAAAAATTGGCATGGCAATTCCGAATATAGCCATGAAAACTAAATAAATCCAAAAAATCGGAACGATGCCAAGTGCGAATGTACAGACTCCCATAATCACACTTGCCAATCCCAATGTCTTCATTTTATTTGGAAAGCCTCCCCAAGAAGCAATGATTCCTCCACCTACCATCATACCAATGGAAAAGGCTATTTCAATTGCGGTTAGTCGCCACACATCATTGCCAAAGCTACGTGTCACTTGTAGTGGAGTCAAAAATGCTGCAGGTGCCATCAAGACAAAGAAGACGGCAAAGAATAAGAAAAAATTCTTCAGAAACTCATGGTTATTCACATATTGTAAGCCTAGTTTAAAGTCGCTCATATAGCTTGTTGTTTGTTTTTCCGCCGCCTTCTCATGTACAGAAATTTTTAAAAAGGCAAGAAGTGTCACAATCGCAATCGCTGCCGTAATGACATCGATAAAAAATATGATTTCAATCGAAGTCATTGCCAGTAGAGCTGCACTGACCATTGGAGATACGAACATAATAACGGCTTGAATACTTCCATTTGCTCCGTTTACTTTAGTCAGCTTATCCTTTGGAACAATTTGCGGTAAGATCGCCCCAACAGCAGGTGTTTGTATTCCTGTACCAAAAGCCCGAACTGCCGCCATCAAAAATAACAGCCATATGTCATCAAATCCCATTAAAAAGAGAATAGCAAGAATGAGTGTAGCTATGGCGATGAGTCCATCCGCTAAAATAATCAGCATTTTACGGTTGTAGCGATCCGCCCAAACCCCCGCAATCGGAGATAAAAGAAAAGTCGGAATAAAACCGCAAATGATATACAGCGTCATCATCACACCAGATTCCGTCGTAAGCGTTATATGCCACATGATTGCATATTGAACCAGGGACGATCCAAAAAGTGAGATTGTTTGGCTGCTTAAAAATAGAATAATATTCTTTAACCAATTCTCCTTAAGATTGTTATTTTCTGTATTCATTGATTAACATCCCATTTCTTTAAAATTTATTAAATAAGCTTCCCACATTCATGCGCCCATACCGATCTAATTATTTTTAAAGACAACAAAAAAAGAGGGAGACTTATCCCCTCTTTTAAAATAACCGTTAAATATAGGTTCCCTTAAAAATAGACAGACCAATCCCGTTGCTCTGAACATAGGCAGAGCCTTCATACGTATTTAATTAACGAATGAAAAATGGGAATCTTAATCTCATTGATGCTGTCACAAGGAAAACCTCCACTTCTAAAAAGTCGATAATATTATAACAAAGTTGCTTCATTAATTCAATTATTCTTGTGAGTCAAGAAATTAAGGGCAAACTCAGTGTCTCCCTAATATCCTGTTAACATACGATAAAATTTCGGGAAGTCACTGTGACTTTTTATTATACACATTTAGTCATTCTTATTAATAAAATCGTTAACAATCTCATTGAACTTTTCACTATACTCCCAAAACATCATGTGTCCACCAAGAACTTCTATTTTTGTTTCCGGTGTCATTCGTTCTATATAATTAACTGCATGATCAGCCCAATGCTCTGCTACAACGGCTAATGTGGGAACAGTTTGGCTTGCTTTTCTCGCTTCTTCTCGATAATCAGAAAACATTCCTGAAGCAAACAAATTGCCTGCAATATAATGTGGAGTTTTTAAAGACTGTTCAACTAGCCAGGATAATTCCTCTTCATCAAGTTCTCTTTGCACCATTACTTGAGTTATGTAACTAGTAATGAACTCCCTTTGTCCGCTTGAATTTCGTAAATACGTATTATAAATTGCTGAAATATCATCTAGTGGTCCTTCAACCCAATCATCATCTTTTGTTGATAAAGATTTAGGCGGCATGTCTACAAGGATTAGTGATTTGATATTATCAAAACCATTTTGCTTAATATACTCCCAAACTGTCAAACAACCAAAAGACCATCCTAAAAGAGTAGCATTTTTAACATCTAACGCCTGAAGTACCGCATTTAAATCTGATCCATGGGAGACATAATCATTTCCATGAATGGCTATAGTCGATCTGCCATGACTTCTTGGATCAATAACGATAACTCGATTCGTCCTTGAGAAATATTCTACCTGTTTAGAAAAAACTTCTGTTGTAAACGTAAACCCCGGGATGAACACGATAGGTTCTCCACTGCCTGCTTCTTGAACAAACAACTCTACTCCAGAATCAACTTCAATGTATTTTCCATTTATAAATGACATACTCTTACTTCACTCCTAGTTTTTACCTACTATATTCTAATCTATGACGCTTAATTCCATTTTTGAATGGCCTCACATTTGAAAATTAGGAGATTTATCCGACTGATTTTTAAAAAGGAAAATTCTTTTCAGCTCCAATTTCAAAACACTTATGATTTCTTCCATTCTTATTTTCCGTATACAGAAATAGATTATTGCAGAAAATAAAATAAATAACCTATTTAAAATAGACTTCTAGTCAAAGTATAAAGCCAAGGGGAAAAAGCAAATGAAGATTCGGTTCGGCTATGTAGCAAATGCATTGGGCTTATGGGATGCAAGTCCATCAAAAACTGTAACTTTTGCACGATATTCAACACTTCCTAAAGACGAACGAATGGAAAAGCTGAAATCTATTACAGCACAAAATTTACATCACACGAAAAGAATTTTGCATTATAATATCGCGCATGAAATCGAATTATATCGATTCTCGAGCTCACTTGTCCCTTTAGCAACCCATCCTGAAGTGATGTGGGATTTCATTACCCCATTCAAAAATGAATGGAAAGAACTTGGAAGTCTATTACAACAATTTAAACTCAGATTAAGCTTTCACCCAAATCAATTTACACTTTTCACAAGCCCAAGAGAAGAAGTAACGATGAATGCAGTAAAAGATATGGAATATCATTTTAAGATGCTGGGAGCCATGAATGCTTTGAATACGGGATTAATTAATATTCATATCGGCGGAGCCTATGGGGATAAAACTGAGTCATTAAATCGCTTCCATCAAAATCTTAAAAAATTGCCAGAGGAAATTAAGAAGGTTATGACGCTAGAGAATGATGATAAAACGTATAATATTCAGGAAACACTCCTTACTTGTGAAAAGGAAAACATCCCAATGGTACTCGATTATCATCACTATATGGCGAATAGCGAAGAAAGTGACCTCCCACTTTATTTAAACCGTATATTTAACACTTGGAATCGTTCTAATATTGTACCGAAAGTCCACATTTCTTCCCCAAAGTCTGATCAAGCCTATCGTTCCCATGCTGATTTTGTTTCTATAGACTTTGTCCTTCCCTTCTTTAAGATGGCAAAGGAGTTGAATCAAGACTTCGACATAATGATAGAAGCAAAACAAAAGAATCTTGCCATGCAGAGACTTGTTGAAAAAATAGCTGCCATTCGGGGAGTCAAACGTATTTCAAGTGCAGCGGTGGAATGGTAACCGTAATGAAACAGGAAAAAACTATCGCCATAATTTTTGATGAGGTGGAATAAATGACGATTGTACGTCTAGGTTATGTCGCAATGAGTATGGAACTTAAAAATGCATCCCCATCAAAAACAATGACTTTTGCCCAATTCCAGAAAATTGATGACCGGGAAGCAGCCATTCGTAAATTAGAACGAATTGCACTTTTGAATTTGCACAATACTCTAAGACTGTTAAAACATAATGCCGCGTCTGACATTCATTTTTATCGACTAACCTCTCGCCTTATTCCTTTAGCCAACCACGAAGAGCTTCTTGATTGGAATTATTTAAAACCGCTAAGAGAGCCACTTCGTGAGATTGGAGATTTCGCAAAAAAACATAAGATACGAGTTGATTTTCATCCGGACCACTTTGTTCTCATTAATGCAAAAGAGAAGCACATCTTGAAAAATTCAATAAGTACCTTAAAGCTGCATTACTTATTATTAAAGGCAATGGGGATTGACCCGACTCATCGGTGTGTCATGCATGTTGGCGGTAATTATAAAGAAACCGACATGTCACTTGAACGTTTTATCGATAATTGGATGGACGTCCCAAAAAAGATTCAAAAAATGATCATGCTTGAAAATGATGATACTTCTTTTACATTAGAAAATACACTTTACTTATGTGAAAAACTAAACATCCCTCTAGTTTTCGATTATCATCATCATCTTGCCTATCACCAAGATCCCAATTGGGAAATCAACTGGGATAGAGTTGTACAGACATGGAAGCATTCACCGCTCCCAATAAAAATGCATATATCAAGTCCAAAAAGTGATAAAGCCTTTCGCCATCATTCTGATTATGTAGATATCGATATGTTTTTTAGATTCCTTAACGTAATACGAGGCAGTGTTCCGCAAATTGATTGTATGATTGAGGCTAAGAGGAAAGATGAGGCGCTTTTTAAATTAATGGATGAAGTCAAATCAAGGAATGACGTTGAAATGATTGATGGCTCTTCTTTCTCTTTAATGTAATAGAAAGAAGAGCTAATTTGAAAAGCATTGATTTATATGGAGTCAGACTAGTTACCTCAATATCCTAAAGTAAGTTCTTGGGGTGGCTCACCATCCATATTTAGTATACGAACAGTTTCAGGTTGCACCTGAAGAAACACGTAATTTGGATCTTCTGGACTGTCAAACCATTTTTTATATGAATCATCCCAATATTGGTTTTTCAATTCTTGTGAATCATTAATGGCAGCTGTACCAGTAATTTCAACATAGGCATCACTTTGCCCATTCTCTTCATAACCTAACAATACCGAAACAGCAGGGTTTTTTTCGATTTCCTCTACTTTCTCGGTATCCTTTTTTGTTGGTGTATATAACGTTAAATGGTTATTATAGAACGTCATATATCGTGAATGGGGCTTATTATTTTCAACCGATGACAAGATGCCTGTTCTATGATCGGATATAATTTTCAGCACTTTTTCTTTTAAATCTTTACTCATTGGTTGATACTCCTTTATTAAGTCATTTTGAATTTCCTTCTTATCATTTCCAAAAACAAAAATTTCACAAGCTGGATAACCTGCAATATATAGAAGAAAATAAACAGAAAAGGAGTGAATTTAAATGAAAGTTAACAATGTAATAGATACTTTAAATAAATTTCTGAAGGGGCAATACATGGGGATCCATGCTTATGAACACCATATACAAAAATTAAAAGACCCTTACATAAAAAGTGAATTTCAAAGAATTCAACAAGATCATAAGAACCATGCCCTTAAAGTTGCGGAAAGAATTCAAAACCTCGGAGGTACGCCAGTAGATGATGAAGGGGTTATTGGTTCTATTCAAGGCTTTATTAGCCAATTTAAGATTCCTGATACTTCCTCAGGTATTATCAAAAGTGCTTTAACAGGAGAAGATTATTATGGGATTCAAATATCTGAAGAAATTGTAAGAGGGGATCTAGACCCAGAAAGCCATCAATTGATTGAGGAAGTGCTAAACAAAGATAGGCAGCATGTAGATTTTTTAAATCGTCTTTTGCAATAATTTTATAACTGTTTTTAGATTACCATTCTGCTATCGTGCTTTTATCATATTTTAATGAGTTAAAAGTTCTGCAACTAAATATAGAAACGGAATGTTCATTATACGCAACAATGAAGTTAGCAAAACGGCAATGAAGTTGGTACGGATATTGCAGCAAACGGGGTATTTAATGGTATGAAATAAAATACCTAGATGGTTATTCAAACAAAAAAGATGAAACCTTTACGGTTTCACCTTAAATAAATCACAATCGTTATCTGACAGTAAATATGGATTAAACCCTTTTACTGTTTCAATTGACTCATCTCATTTATACATTCCTGAACAAGAGTAACCCCTTGACTCAAAGAAGCTCCTCCACCAAATGCCGCTGTCACACCTATAGCTTCAAGAATTTCCTGCTCCGAGCATCCCTGATCAAGACATCCTTTTGTGTGATAGATAATACAATACTCATCCTGAGCATGGATACTAATTCCTAATGCGATTAACTGTTTTTGTTTTTGAGATAATGCTCCTTCTTTAAAACATTCTTCAGTGAATGCATTAAACTGACTTACAAATTCGGGCATTTTTTCGGCAAACATACCTAGCCCTTCTTTATAATTGATGAGTGCATTTTCAGTAGAGTTTCTAGATTTCATTTCCAAATGACATTCAACTCCTTCATATTATGTAAATCAAAATTATTATGAGCAAACTATAAATTATTTACTCCCTGTTCATCCCTTTCCATAATTAAGAAATCATAATTTGTCAGAACGAATGGCAGAATCTTAATAGGACTAATAAAACGAAGGTGATAGAATGGAAAACCAAAATTATCAGGCTGGAGATATTGTTTATGTTTTTTATCGTAATCCCCATACCCAAGATGTAGCGAATGTTCAAGCAGCAGCAGTAGTCAATAACCCTGAAAATGCGAATGAATTAGCCTTGTTTTTATATGAAACATATTATCCGCTATCAAATGAAATTGCTGTTTATTCTACAGAACAAGAGGCAAACCAGGCCTATCATTATTATTACGGATATGATTCAGAGGGGATATTGGAATGAAACCATTTACACCCAAACTTGTTTATTTTGAACCTGATGCATTAGATTATCCTTTAGGAAAAGAACTACATGAGAAATTTAAAAAGATGGATATCGAGATTCGGCATACCACTTCCCACAATCAAGTAAGAAATCTCCCCGGTGATAACGAATTTCAAAGATACCGGGTGGCCAAGTCTACACTAGTTGTTGGTATTAGAAAAACCCTTAAATTTGACAACTCGAAGCCTTCGGCAGAGTATGCTATTCCTTTTGCAACTGGCTGCATGGGTCACTGTCATTATTGCTACTTACAAACGACGATGGGAAGTAAGCCGTATATCCGTACATATGTTAATGTAGAGGAAATTCTTGAGGCTGCCGACAAATATATGGAGGAGCGCGCTCCAGAAATAACAAGATTTGAAGCCTCTTGTACATCCGATATTGTAGGAATTGATCATTTGACCCATACTCTTAAAAGAGCCATTGAGCATTTTGGAAAATCGGAATACGGCAAATTAAGATTTGTTACAAAATTTCACCATGTAGATCACTTACTTGATGCTAAACATAACGGAAAAACAAGATTTCGTTTTAGTGTGAATGCAGATTACATCATTAAAAACTTTGAGCCGGGGACTTCTCCCTTAGAAAAAAGAATTGAAGCTGCCGGAAAAGTGGCAAGAGCTGGGTATCCACTTGGATTTATAGTAGCACCTATCTATCTTCATGAAGGATGGGAGGATGGATACTTTCATATGTTTGAGCGTTTGGATGCTGAATTACCTCCTGAAGCAAAGAAAGATCTTACCTTTGAATTTATACAGCATCGTTTTACAAAACCGGCAAAGAGAGTAATTGAAAAAAACTACCCTATGACAAAGTTAGAATTAGATGAAGAAAAAAGGAGATATAAATGGGGTAAATATGGAATAGGAAAATATATTTATCAAAAAGAAGAAGAAGAGGATATAAAAAAACATCTTTACACTTATATGGAAAAGTTTTTCCCCGAAGCAAAATTAGAATATTTTACTTAAAAGGAAGTTGCCTTCCAATGGCATTGGAGATAGCATAATTACACTAATAAAGGCAACAATAATGGTGGTGATTAAACACCAACTAAATGCGATGTAGGGGGATATTACTATGAATATTCGTGAAGGAATTATTCCGACTGCATTAGGTACAGCTGTTACTGCTACCGGTTACGCTTTAAAACAAAAACGAGGTTCAAATAAGATGATTGCAAATACCGTTTTTGGATTTGGCTTAGCACACATAGTATTAGGCGTAATAGACCTTGCCCAGCATCGTCGTTGAGAATTAAAGGAGGATGAGCTATTTTTTAGACTCGCCTCCTTTTAGCTATTAATGGCAAATGATTTTTTGATGCTACTAATCTTGTTCATCAAGATTAATAAAATAATGGTCTTTACGGTAAGATACTGCTTCCATCGTTGCTATCAAATTGCTCTTAGGATAAATGTCGATCCGATAGAAACCAGTACGATAGTTTCGTTTAACCTCTTTTGCACTGGCTACGATCGTGTCGCCAGGCATGGCTGATTCAATAAATTGGATTGTCGTTGAAAGTCCTAAAAGTCCTAACGATGTTTTTCCATATGCATTACAGGCTACCGAAAAAGCATGATCTGCCAAAGCATAAATAACGGCCCCATGAACAGTTCCATATGCATTTACCATATGGTTTTGCATTTCTAGCGTTGCCTCTGCAAAACCAGCCTCAAATTTTGTTAACTTAATGCCTAAGGATTGAGCAAATGGATCGCTTATCACTTGATTATAAATTTGTTCGTAGTGCTTCTCATAAATTTGGTGCTCATCAATTTTCTTCTTCACTTTTTCCTGCCCCCTTTTATTATTTTCTCCCATCACCAGATAGAGGGAATTATCTATTGACACTTACTTTGTCTTTCCTTTATAGTATCCTTATCAATTAAATAAAGAAACCCGTTTGAACGGGAGAGGTTCATAGCAGAAACCCTCTATAAAAAACTATGGTGTAAACCATATCCGCAAATAGATATGGCTTTTTTTATTGGTTTAATTCTGCTGGCCTCCCTGTCCATTCGGGACAAATAGGAGGATTTTTTTATGCCTGGACGTCAAGATCATGAATTAGAAGATATTACCTTACTAGGAAATCAAGGGACAAAATATTTGTTCGAATATTCCCCTGAGATTTTAGAGGCCTTTGGTAATAAACATCCATATCGTGATTATTTTGTAAAATTTAATTGTCCTGAGTTTACTAGTCTTTGTCCAATAACTGGTCAGCCTGATTTTGCAACGATTTATATTAGTTATATCCCTGAACAAAAGATGGTGGAGAGTAAATCTTTAAAACTATATTTATTTAGTTTTCGGAATCATGGCGATTTTCATGAAGATTGCATGAATATTATTATGAACGATTTAATTAAATTAATGGATCCAAAATATATTGAAGTTTGGGGCAAGTTTACGCCTAGGGGCGGAATTTCAATTGACCCTTATACAAACTACGGCCGGCCAAACACAAAATATGAACAAATGGCAGAATATCGATTGATGAATCATGATTTATATCCCGAAAAAGTTGATAATAGATAAGGAGTGAAAATAACATGAGATTAGTCATCTATTTATTTGCGATCGTTTTGGCAAACGTTGTTACTGCCAAATTTGCACCGCTTGAAGCTGGCATTTTTCTAATTCCGATGGGTTCATTTCTAATTGGGGCAACATTTATTTTTCGGGATCTTGTTCAAAATAAATATGGAAGAAAGAAAACTTATCTTTTTATTTGTTTAGCATTAATTCTATCAGCCATTTCTAGTTATCTGCTTGGAGATACGTTGTGGATTGTTTTTGCAAGTGCGATAAGCTTCGCTGTTTCGGAAACGACTGATACGGAGATTTATTCAAGATTAAATTTACCGATGCACTTACGCGTTTTGTATAGCGGCGTGATTGGTGGAATATTAGACTCAGCGATTTTTGTCGTTGTCGGGTTGTCACCAATTGGTGCAAATATTTTACCATGGAATGTGATTTGGATGGCGATATTAGGCCAGATCATTGTAAAAGTGATCATGCAGTTTCTTGGGGTATTGGTGCTGCAGTTGGCAAGTGTTAAGAAAGAAATTATTTAATAACTGAGTCCATTTCATAATTACATTAATTAGCCATAATACAATTATATACGGTTTAATCCAACAATAACTTGTATCCACAGACTAAATCTATTAGGTACCTCCAACAAATCGCGTATATCTAAACTTCGATGTGAGAACTATTGTAAAATCAATGGTTCTCACATTATTTACATATATTCAATGTACAATTGATTTAAATAAAGTAGGTTCATTAATAATGTAGTGTTAAATTAACGCTTCTCGGTCTCGGAAATATAATTAATTGTTTAAATACTTTATTTCTCTTTTTGAAGTATATCAAAGTCTTGCTTTAACAATGAATACATATATAAA
>NZ_JBALPC010000152.1:18454-21140 GCF_036965225.1 Bacillus sp. JJ1474
CCCTTCTCTAATAAATCCCTGTTTTTCTGTTAACTTTTGTGACGGTATATTAGGCGGTTCAATTAACGCTTCGATCCTTTGTAATTTTAAATGTTCGAATCCGTACCTTATTACAGCTTCCAATGCCTCACTTGCTAATCCTTGCCCCCAATAACTTTTACTTAACTCAAATCCAATTTCAGTTCGATAATGTTGAGGTATCATGTTATGAAATCCGCAACTACCAATAACTTCATCTTCCCCTTTTAAAGTAATTCCCCATCTTATTCCAGTTCTTTCATTTAATATCGATTGATACCATGATATCTCGTTTAAAGCATCGTTAATTGTTTTAAAAGGTTCTAAACCATAATATTTCATTACTTCTTTATCAGATAGATATTTCAAGATACTGTTTGCATCGCCTTTTTCAATTTTTCTCAATACTAATCTATTAGTTTCAAGTACCGGAAAAGTTTCAACATCTTTGGTCATAATAAATCCCCCCTTATTTAATTCTCCAGTTAGTTTATCATTAATTTTCAGATGAATTGGGCTCTTTTGTCCTTCTTTAAGTAAAAGCTCATCTCTTGTTGCAGAACTTGCTGCCATTCTTTTTACGTCTAAGAATAATAAAATGAACCACAGTCAGAACAGCAAGCTTAATGTTACTCCCAAAGTAATCCATTGTAAGGTATTGCTCTGCGGTGGTAATTCGTCAGCTTCGATCCCATTCATGATGGATTCTTCCATCAAATATTCTTAACAACACTTTTTATATTCTTCTTATCAAAATGATTTTCCTTCTTCACACTAAATGACCCTATACAAAACTTACTTTATAGTCGCTCCCGAATGCATAACATTGAAAAACACGTAAAAACTGCAAAAATAGTTCCTCATTTATTGTGCTAAAGCACTCGTTAATGAAAGAATTTTACCAAAAGGGTAAAAAAACAAACGTATTTGTGGGATTAGTCTATTCATCATTAATACCATAGGAATACAGTATTACTGAGGACACTAAAAAGAAAGAAAAGTGGCTTTAAAGGAAAAAACGTAAATAAGAAAGGGGAGACTTATTTAAGGTTGAGAAAACAGGAAAAGGAATGAATAGATCAAGGTAAATATTGATACTGAGATGTTAAAACTGATATTCGTAACAGAAACAGAGATAAGTCAAAAACTGAATTTGAAGTTAGTAAAACTGCGAAAAACTTATATTTCCACACATGCTACTGTCAAGGTTTTCGATTAATTCTGGAGTGTAATTTCTAATGCTCGTATTAATCCAAATCAAGAACAAGAAAATGTACAAAACTAATATTTTGATATAGAGCTTGTTTAGGTTCTAATGCAAGGAAATATTTAAAAAATGAAGGAGTCAATAAAAATGTCAAGAAGAAGAAGAATAAGAAGAAGAAATAATGAAAATACAAATGTAAATGTGGATTTTGATACAGATATTGAATCTGAGTTAAGAAATAGATCTAATTCAGAATCAGAAGCGGATGTTCGAAATACCGATAAAAATACCAACGTTGCACGTTCTAATATTACTAACTCAGGTAATTCTAGGGTTGATATCAGACTCAACAGCCGCAGTAACGCTAGAGTGAGATCTGAACAAGAACAGGAAAATGATCAGGATCAAGATTTAGACATAGATATAGATATAGAAAGAGAAAGAAGACGCCGTCGTCGTCGTTAATATTTGAATAAAAGGTGGAATAAAATTATTATCCCACCTTCACTAAAAATAAGAAGATGAATTTCAAAGCAATAATAATGCGTTAAGGCATCTCGAAAATCTTACCCAGGAAAAGAATTCGAATTTCTTCTATTATCCCAAATGATGTTTCAAATGTAATATTATACACTAGAAATGGAAGAAGAGTGGATTAAATTGTTCCACTCTTTTTAAACTTTCAAATCCTATTAAGTGAATGATATATTTCTTAAACTGTATAAAAACTTTATCTCTCCCTAATTCTCCCCCATTTTTTTTCATGAAATAAATTAATGGTAAAGGAAATACAAATTGATAAATTCAAGAAACATTGTTGATTTTATTGCAGTCGGCACTGATCCCGCTGGAGCTGTCATATCTAAGATACTTACATATGAAAAAAAACTTCAGTCTCGTCTTGGATGCGAGAGGAAATAATGACAGTGACAGACCTATTAGTGATTCCAGATTTAGTGAATCTAGTGGGTTCTTACGAAACTAGAAAAGTAGCCTTCGAAAGGTTAAGTCAGACCCAGCGGATACTCGACATTTATACGAACTCTACTACAAAGAAGATCTAGAAACTTTCCACTGCAGCGAAGACGTTTAAATGGTGTATTGCAAAATTTGTGGTGTAATTTCTTTTGACTAAGAATCCAGAATTCCTAGTTTGTTTTTACCCAAAATAGTGCTCGGCCACTTAGTAACCGTAAAGAAATTATTGCAATACCAACAATCAAGACAAAATACCGCCTTTCATAAAAAAAGAGCCTTTTGGCTCTTTGAAATAATGATTATCAGTTACTGCGTCTTCTTCTGACGTTGCTTCTTCTTCCGATGTCGCTTCTTCTTCTGACGTTGCTTCTTCTTCTGATGTTGCTTCTTCTTCTGACGTCGCTTCTGAAGTCGCTTCTTCTAATTCCATCGAAGTCGTCATCGAAGATATCATCGAAGTCGTCATCGAAGATATCATCGAAG
>NZ_JBALPC010000152.1:21245-21474 GCF_036965225.1 Bacillus sp. JJ1474
ATCGAAGATATCATCGAAGAAATCATCGAAGTCGCTTCTTCTTCTTTCGAATTCATCTTCAAAGCGAGGCATAAATTCAACCTCCTTCCATTTCAGATGTTCTTTGAGAAAAAGGGACGATTACCTAAACTAACCGGCATTTTACAAGTTAATAGTTGTCTCACACAAAAAAAGCTCTCATACAATGATGAGGAAAGTGCAACCCACTAAGACCAAAATAAATCTACTG
>NZ_JBALPC010000152.1:21536-21764 GCF_036965225.1 Bacillus sp. JJ1474
ATATATTTTTTTTGACAAGATTTGATTGGACAAGCATCATAGTTTTAAAAAATTATTCTGATTACAAAATATAAAACTAAATAATTCTTTTTATTACTGGCATCTTCATCTTTATTAAAAGTAACCTCTAACCATTTTGTGTCATTATCTTTACTCTATAAATAATGTGTATGAAAATCTAAATACTTTACTTAAATTTCTCCAACCTTTTCTTAAATGCTTAAATAC
>NZ_JBALPC010000153.1:0-5167 GCF_036965225.1 Bacillus sp. JJ1474
AAGTAAATTCTATATAATAATGAGTGTTGTATTAGAATTATTTTAATTAAGGAATGATGATTAAAAAAAATATTAATCATTTTTTCCTTTTAAAATTATGGCTTTATGCCCAAACTATCTAAGATTTAAAAACATATATAGGAGGAAGATTTAATATGTCTCTAATCGGAAAAGAAATTCTACCATTCAAAGCACAAGCTTATGATGCAGGCAGCGGCGAGTTTATTGAGGTTACTGAACAAAGCATGAAAGGACAATGGAGTGTTGTTTGCTTCTATCCAGCTGACTTTACTTTCGTTTGCCCAACTGAGCTTGAGGACCTTCAAAACGAATATGCTACTCTAAAAGGTCTTGGAGTGGAAGTTTTCTCTGTTTCAACAGATACACACTTTACACATAAAGCATGGCATGATCATTCAGAAACTATTAATAAAATCAAATATGTGATGATTGGCGACCCTTCACAACAAATTTCTCGCAACTTCGATGTGCTAATCGAAGAAGAAGGTCTTGCAGATCGCGGTACTTTCATCATTGATCCAGACGGTGTTGTTCAAGCACTTGAAATTAACGCAGGCGGCATCGGCCGTGATGCAAGTATTCTTGTAAATAAAATTAAGGCAGCACAATACGTGCGTAACAACCCAGGTGAAGTTTGCCCGGCAAAATGGCAAGAAGGTGCTTCTACACTTAAGCCAAGCCTTGATCTTGTAGGGAAAATTTAAGGAGTGTCATCCATGATACTTGATGCAGATATAAAAGCACAATTAGCCCAATATCTTCAATTGATGGAGGGCGAAGTGCTTCTCAAAGTAAGTGCGGGATCTGATGAAGTTTCTCGCGATATGCTGGCTTTAGTTGATGAATTAGCCACTATGTCACAGAAAATAAAAGTTGAGAACACAGAATTACAAAGAACACCGAGCTTTAGTGTGAATCGTATCGGCGAAGACACCGGAGTAACTTTTGCTGGTGTCCCTCTTGGCCATGAATTTACTTCATTAGTGTTAGCTCTGCTTCAGGTAAGTGGAAGAGCTCCGAAGGTCGATCAGAAAGTCATTGATCAAGTGAAAAGCATTAAGGGCGAATATCGCTTTGAATCATACATCAGCTTAAGTTGTCACAACTGCCCTGATGTAGTACAAGCATTAAACGTGATGAGCGTTCTTAACCCTAATATTTCACATACTATGATCGATGGGGCTGCATATAAAGAAGAAGTAGAAAGCAAAGACATTCTGGCTGTACCCACCGTATACCTTAATGGGGAAGAATTCGGCGGCGGCCGTATGTCACTCGAAGAAATCCTTGCCAAAATGGGAAGCGGCCCAGATGCGTCCGAGTTTGCTGATAAAGATCCATTCGATGTCCTTGTTGTGGGAGGCGGACCAGCAGGTGCAAGTGCGGCCATCTATGCAGCACGTAAAGGCATTCGCACGGGTATTGTTGCTGAACGCTTTGGCGGTCAGATTATGGACACGCTTAGCATCGAAAACTTTATCAGTGTAAAGTCCACGGAAGGTCCTAAACTCGCCGCAAGCCTTGAAGAGCATGTGAAAGAGTATGACATCGATGTGATGAACTTACAGCGTGCTAAGCGTTTAGAAAAGAAAGACCTTATTGAAGTTGAACTGGAAAACGGCGCGGTTCTAAAGAGCAAAACCGTTATCCTTTCAACAGGTGCTCGCTGGCGCAATATCGGCGTACCTGGTGAGGCTGAGTTTAAGAATAAAGGTGTGGCGTACTGCCCGCATTGTGATGGCCCATTATTTGCAGGGAAAAAAGTCGCTGTTATTGGCGGCGGTAACTCCGGCGTTGAGGCTGCCATCGACCTAGCAGGAATTGTCGAACATGTAACCGTTCTTGAATTTAATCCAGAACTTAAAGCAGATTCAGTACTCCAAGACCGTCTTAACAGCTTATCGAATGTCACAGTCTTGAAGAATGTTCAAACGAAAGAAATTACCGGCACTGATAAGGTAAACGGAATTACTTACGTTGATCGTGACTCTGAAGAAGAGAAGCATATTGAATTGGCGGGAGTATTTGTTCAAATCGGTCTTGTGCCAAATACAGACTGGTTAGGTGAAACCATTGAACAAACTAGAATCGGTGAAATCGTTGTCGACAATCGTGGCGCAACGAACATCCCTGGCGTGTTTGCTGCAGGGGACTGTACGAACAGTCCATATAAGCAGATCATTATTTCAATGGGTTCCGGTGCGAATGCATCCTTGGGAGCATTTGATTATTTGATTCGGAATTAATGATAATCTGATATTTTTGAAAGTCACTGTGCTATCTGAATGATAGTATAGTGACTTTCTTTTTTATGTGCTAATACACCAATTATAAAATATATATAATACTAGACTTTTTTCCTAGGGGTCGTCTTATTAACCTTAAATTTGAGGCAATAACGGCGGAGACTGGGCTGTCATAGGGACGATTACGGACAGCTCAGGCAGAATATGACGGAAACCTGTCCGTCATAAAGCAATCACACTTTTTATAAATGAAGAAATAAGATCAGCACCCAATTCTAAATGACTGGGGAGAGAATTTTGGCGAAATTTAAAGCATGGGAAGAAAAGCATTTCATATTAGCCTTATTATTTGCTGGATGGTCGCTTGGAAATTTAGATAGATTTGTGATGAACTATGCTGTCATTTCCATTACGAAAGATTTGCAGCTTAGTGCAACTTCAACAGGATTCTTGCTTAGCAGTTTTTTTGCAGGTTATGCCCTTATGCAAATTCCTGGAGGCTGGTTAGCCGATCGTTTTGGTTCAAGGAAAGTTTTGATCACTGCCATCATCATGTGGTCCATCTTTACTGCCTTAACGGGGGCAGCTTGGTCGTTAACTTCCATATTAATGATTCGCTTTTTTTTCGGTATTGGAGAAGGGGGCTATATGCCAGCTGGATCAAAGCTTATCGCCCAAACTTTTCCGTTATCGGAACGAGGAAGAGCGATGGCCATTGTTCTTTCATCAGGGGCCTTTTTAGGGATTTTGACACCGATATTTGCAACAACGATGATGGCGACCATTGGGTGGCGTGCAATGTTTTGGATCATAGGTGTAATAGGTGTTGTTTTAGCAATCATTTTTTGGTTCTACATAAAAGATCCTAAATCAGTAGAAGAGAATGTCAAAGAAGAATTAAACATTCAACAGCCAAAATCCTTACTTCAGCTTTTAAAATACCCTTTTGTTTGGAGCTTGTTTATTGCTTCGTTTAGTGTAAATGCTATTAATTGGGGGCTTTTATCATGGATGCCCACCTATCTCGTAAACATTCGAGGATTAGAACTGCTTGAATTGGGCTGGATTGCTGCCATTCCTGGATTGGCAGCCATTATCGGAACATTTGGGGCAGGTTATATTTTAGATAAATTACCAAAGGGAAAAGAATATATTTACGGCATCATTAGCGCAGCCTTTGTTGGAATTTTGCTATATCTTATGTTTAATGCAAGCAGTGTCACTGAATTCATGGTTTATCAAACTATTATCATGATTTTTGGTGCGTTTATCATTATCTTTCTTCCAACAAGTGTTCTAAAGACTGTGCCTACACAAATTGTCGGGTCAACAATGGGATTTGTTAGTTTTGGCGGGCAGCTTGCAGGCTTTGTCACACCTATTGCCATTGGATTCATCGTTGAAGGATCTAAAGGCTCATTTGATGCCGCATTTTGGCTCCTCATTGGATTTGCCTTCATTTGTACACTTTCATTTATTTCTTTGGTTGTAAAAAAATCGCTCTGATTTATAGGGGCTCTGGATAAGTCCTATCAGAACATAAAATGATTTGGGTTAACCTATGCCCTTTTCTAAAGACCCTTTTTCAGAGGGGTTATTTTTTTGCTTTGGACTTCGGGTGGTGTACTGGCACCATCCGATTTTGCTTGTTTTAATAGATAATAGTTTCCTTAAAGATCTTCACACCCTATGGATTGGGATAGCCAATCCTCTATTTATGCTATAATAGTATAGTAATATTTCAGCACCAAGGAGGTCTCGCAATGAAATTAAATAAAGGTATTTTATTTGTGTTAATAGGTGCTGCTTTTTTTGGGTTTACACCGGTATTTGCTAAATTGGGGTTTAGCTTCGGCTATACACTTGGCCAAATTAATATCGTTCAAATGTTAATTTCCTCCATTTTACTATGGTCTTTTACTCTAATAAAACGTGCTAGTTTTAAAGGGCTTACTAAAAAGAATATTCCTCAAATAATGATGACCGGTTGTTTTACCGGATTAACAAGTATTTTTTATTATGGGGCCATGCAATATTTGCCTGCCTCATTGGCCATCATTTTAATGTTTCAATTCGTTTGGATAGGAATCATGTTAGAATGGATTTTCAGCAAAATAAAACCTGCACCTGTAACCATATTGTCTATCATTTTAATATTAGTAGGAGTCTTTTTTGCTTCGAATGTATTAAATGGGGACATACAGGGTCTGCCTTTCAAAGGTATCCTTTTTGGTATTCTATCTGCATTTACTTATGCGGGATTTATTTTTTTCAGTGGAAAGGTCGCTGTAAATGTGGATCCATGGACTCGGACCTCATTGATGGCAACAGGATCAACAATCTTAGTTCTTGTCATTTTCATGCGTGAAATTCCATCTGTACTGCCATTGGAGGCAAACTTAATAACCAGTGCTGTTGGAGTTTCGTTATTTGGAGCTGTCCTTCCTCCACTATTTTTCGCGATGGGCGCGCCTTTAATTTCGGGAGGCATCGCCAATATACTAACATCCATTGAATTACCGATCGCCATCCTATCAGCAAGCATTATTTTATCAGAAACGATAACACCGCTTCAGTGGTTAGGCACGGCTATTATCTTAGCAGCAATTGCGTTGAACGAACTCGGTACGAGCCTTTTTCAGTTTAGGAAGCAGATTAGGGGATAGAGTTTTAGAATGGGTTTATAAAAATGACTTTATGTTGCTTTAATCTTTTTAAATAGCTCTTCAATATAATTAAATGAAAACCTAGCGCTAGTATTTGTAATTTGCGCTAGGTTTCTTTTTATTTTAAAAATTATCCACCATTGAAAACCTCCTTCGTTTTTTAAGTTTAATTTTTGTCAGTATGAATGAACGAGTTTGAACTGTTAATTATTTGAAAGTAATTGTTAGAATCTT
>NZ_JBALPC010000154.1:0-884 GCF_036965225.1 Bacillus sp. JJ1474
CGATAAATATGAATACGAATAGAACCGTTTTTCTTATAGATGGTACACAATTAAAAGGATCGTTTATCTCAGGGGATGGGTCTGTTTATCTATTTGAATGTGAGGTACTTAGAAAAGTCAAAGGCAATATTCCAATGATTATATTATCCTATCCGGGTATTGAACAACTTGTTAAGATACAGCGCCGGCAATTTGTTCGTATTGAAACAGGGGTGGATGCCGCTATTCATCCGATCGAAGGGGAATTTGCTCCATTTGTAACGGTTACAGATGACATTAGTGCTGGGGGGGCTGCCATCATTAATGACAGAAAGAGACCTATATCACAAAATATGATGGTCCATAGTTGGTTTGTTCTTCCGATGCAAAATGGGGAAACCCATTATTTAAAACTAAAAAGTAAAATTGTCAGGATCGTTGCAGTCAATGAGTGGAAATCGCTAATCTCTCTTCAATTTATTGATATTTCACCGACTGATAGACAGGTATTGCTTCGCTTCTGTTTTGACCGCCAGCTTGCCTATAAGAAAAAAGGGATAGAAATATAATAGATAGGAATAAAAAGTAAAAATTACTCGCATACTTTAAATATATTAACCATGCGGGGAGATCGTTATGAAATCGATTGAAAGAATACTAATAAAAGTTGTCATTATACAGTTCTTATTCCTCTTCATAACCCAATTGTTTTTTCATAAATTTAATATTTTTCCTGAACTCAAACAGCTTACTCAATATGAGGGTGTCACGGATAATAACTTTACGGAATTCCTTGAAACATTCAGGGGGCAATGATAGCAGGTGCTTGCCTGCTATTTTTGTTTTTAATAAATGCTTTTCAAAGTAGAGAGGTAATCATAGTTTTATTCGTTTATTTATGCCAT
>NZ_JBALPC010000154.1:892-9463 GCF_036965225.1 Bacillus sp. JJ1474
CATCATATGATAAAATAAAATGGACGAGAAATTGTTTTTGGGAGGCACTATGAATAAAAAAATCTCTATTGCAATTGATGGACCTGCTGCTGCAGGAAAAAGCACTGTTGCAAAAATTACAGCTGAAAAACTATCATATATTTATATCGACACAGGGGCTATGTATAGAGCTTTAACATATAAAGCCATAAATATGAAAATGGACTTAGAGGATGAACTAGGCTTGTTGAATATTTTAAATGAGACAACCATTGAATTATTGCCAGGTGAAGATGGTCAATTCATATATTTAGACGGAAAAAATGTTACAAATGAAATTAGGACTGCTGAAGTAACGAATTCCGTTTCGATTGTTGCAAAACATAAACTCGTTAGAGAAGAAATGGTCGCCAGACAAAAAAGCTTTGCTGAAAACGGCGGCGTTGTTATGGATGGCAGAGATATTGGGACACATGTTCTGCCCAAAGCAGAGGTTAAGATTTTCCTATTGGCATCTGTTGATGAACGAGCGATTCGCAGACATACTGAAAATATCCAAAAGGGCTACCCATCCGATTTAGAGAAATTAAAAGAAGAAATCTCTACAAGAGATAAATTAGATTCAGAACGGGCAGTTGCACCATTGAAAAAGGCGTCAGATGCAATCGAAATTGACACAACCTCATTATCAATCGATCAGGTTGTTGAAAGAATCATGGTGCTTGCTTATGAAAGGATCGGATGACAGTGAATTTATACTCTTTTGCAAAATCAGTCGTTTATGGAATATTAAAGCCAATATACCGCTTTGAAGTAATTGGAACAGAGCATTTCCCTAAAGAAGGCGGTGTTCTGCTCTGTTCTAATCATATTCATAATTTTGATCCGCCTGTAGTCGGTATCAATGCACCAAGGGCAGTACACTTTATGGCTAAGGAAGAATTGTTTCGAGTGCCTATTTTAGGGAAGCTTCTTCCTGATTTAAATGCCTTTCCAGTTAAGAGGGGGATGAGTGATAGGGAAGCTCTAAGAAAAGGACTTGCTATTTTGAAAGAAGGAAAAGTTTTGGGCTTATTTCCTGAAGGGACAAGAAGTAAAACCGGTGAGTTGGGTCAAGGGCTTGCAGGAGCCGGTTTTTTTGCTCTTCGTACCGATGCTGCAATTGTACCATGTGCTATTATAGGTCCATATAAGTCTTTTAAAAGATTGAAAGTCGTTTATGGAAAGCCGATAGACATGGCTCCTTTACGTGAAAAGAAAGCTTCCGCGGAGGAGACGACTGAATTAATTATGAGTGAAATTCGCAAACTGATAAATGAGAATAGCTAAACCTTCTTACTTGACAAAAGAAGTGGTTTATAAGAAGTTAGTTAAAAGGCGAATTTTATCATTAGATATTGCGAAGGCGCTTCCGCCTTTCAAATAAGGAGGAATACATATGTCAGAAGAGATGAATCAAGTTGAAGTGAGAAATTTCGAAATTGGCGATAAGGTTTCCGGCCAGGTTACAAAGGTTGAAGAGAAGCAAGTAATTGTAAACATCAATGATAGCAAGCTTGATGGAATTATCCCTATTAGTGAATTATCAAGTCTTCATGTAGAGAAAGCAAGTGATGCTGTTTCAGAAGGAGATCAGCTGGAGCTTGAAGTTTTAAAGGTAGAAGAGGATGCATTAATTCTATCAAAACGAAAAGTAGATGCTGAAAAGTCATGGGCTGATCTTGAAGAGAAATTTAATAACGGTGTAATTTTCGAAGCTGAAATTAAGGATGTTGTTAAAGGCGGTTTAGTCGTTGACCTTGGTGTCAGAGGATTTATCCCTGCTTCATTAGTTGAAGATTTCTTTGTTGAGGATTTTTCAGACTACAAAGGAAAAACAATGACCTTTAAAATCGTTGAGCTTGAAAAGGATAAAAATCGTTTAATTCTCTCTCATCGGGCTGTTGTCGAGGAAGAAAAGGGTAAGCAAAAAAATCAAATCCTTGATTCTTTAGAGGCAGGACAGGAATTAGAAGGAACTGTTCAAAGAATTACTGATTTTGGCGCTTTTGTTGATATTGGCGGCATAGATGGACTTGTTCATATATCCCAGCTTTCTCACGAGCATGTGAGCACCCCTTCAGAAGTAGTAGAAGAAGGTCAAAAAGTCCAAGTAAAGGTTCTAAGTGTTGATCGGGCAAGTGGACGAATTTCTTTATCAATTAAAGAAACTCAGCCAGGACCATGGTCAAATATATCTGAAAAAGCTCCAAAGGGTAGTGTGCTTGACGGAGTAGTAAAAAGACTTGTTTCATATGGTGCGTTTGTAGAGCTTTTCCCTGGTGTAGAAGGACTTGTTCATATTTCTCAAATTTCACATAAACATATTGCAACTCCGCATGAAGTGTTAAAAGAAGGTCAAGAAATCAAAGTTAAAGTTTTAGACGCAAATGAACAAGAACAGCGTTTATCTCTAAGCATTAAAGAGCTACAGGAAAAAGAACCAGATTATGTTACTGATTATGAACTCCCAGAGGAATCAAAAGGATTTCAGCTCGGCGAAATGATTGGGGATCAATTAAAGAATTTAAAATGATAATGGTGATAAATGGTGTCTAGATCAAAACGTAAATGGGATCATATTCAATTAGCTTTGACTACAGGGCAGAAAAGGCTATCAGGTTTTGATGATATTACCTTTATTCACCAAAGTATGCCTCATACTTCATTAGATCAGGCAACTTTAAATGTAAAAATTGGCGAACTTTCTTTAAGTTCGCCAATTTTTATAAATGGGATGACAGGCGGTGGAGGTGAGCAGACTTTACGAATTAATCGTGAATTGGCAATGGCTGCAAAAGCAATGGGAATGGCAATTGCTGTCGGTTCGCAAATGTCTGCTCTTAAGAATCCTTCAGAAAGAAAATCTTATGAAGTCGTTCGAAAGGAATATCCAGACGGCATTATTTTTGGAAACCTCGGCAGTGAAGCAACAGTGGACCAAGCAAAAGCCGCCATTGACATGATTAATGCTGATGCATTGCAAATTCATTTAAATGTAGTTCAGGAACTAACAATGCCTGAAGGAGACCGAGACTTTCGAACAGCCCTTCACCGTATAGAAGCGATTGTAAAGGCCGCTAATGTACCGATCATCGTTAAAGAAGTAGGCTTTGGAATGAGTAGAGAAACGGTATTAATGCTGCGTTCTATCGGTGTTTCGGCTGTCGATGTTGGAGGGTTTGGCGGCACTAATTTTGCTAGAATAGAAAATGAACGGCGAAATAGAGAACTATCCATTTTTAATGAATGGGGTATTCCCACTGCAGTATCAATTATTGAAGCGAAAGAAAACTCAAAAGATGTATCTATTATAGGTTCTGGGGGAGTTCAGACAAGTCTTGATATTGCAAAAGCAATAGCCCTTGGAGCCGAGGCTGTTGGAATGGCTGGCTTTGTTCTTAGTATTTTAATGAATAAAGGCATAGAAGCATTAATAGAAGAGCTTCAAATCATACAGGATGAGATTAAGATGATCATTACTGCATTAGGTGCAAGTAATGTATCAGAGCTGCAGCAAGCTCCATTAATCATTTCAGGAAAAACCCATCATTGGTTAAATGAAAGAAGCATCGATACAAAAAAATACAGTCAGAGAATAATCCCTAAATAACAAAAAAGCTCTTGCTATGTAAATCAGCAAGAGCTTTTTCTACGTCTAGCTACAGCGCCTACCCCCGACGTACAGGACGTACTAGTGTCGACAATGCGACAGGACAAGGAAAGCTTCGGAAGCGTAATCATCGCACGACCAAAAGTGAAGCTTTTGGGAGGACGTCGCGTTTTTGTCGACCTCGAGGTCACAAGCTTGTCTAGTTTCGGCTCCTAGGGACTCGAGACATAAGCCAATCCCTTCCAGAAGGCAAAATACGCCTTCCTGCAGGGCTCGTCTTATTCTTGTCGTCCCTGATCAGTCGCCTACACTTTTCGATCAATCCTCCCAGAAAGGTACAGATCAACCTTTCCGAGAGGCTCGTCTTGTGCTTGTCGGGGGTGAGCACAAGGAAAGCTCCTTTAGATTATTCATCGCAGGAACAATCCGTAATTTGATTGTTCCGAAGTCACTTACGCATTTGTTTTTTAAAGTTTATTATTATTTAAGTCCCTAGCTTCCTCTGGGCTTTGCATTTTTGTAGCTCCATCATAGTGGAGTGCTTGGTCCCTGTCCGATTCAACTCTTTTGCTCTTTTTCAGTTTCTTTTCTTGTCGGTCTCTTCCCATTATTGACACCTCCCTCTCTTTAACATGGACTAGCAAAAGTATTTTATTCAGCGAAACAGAGATGATAAAGTGAAACTTCAATCAGTGGGGTTTTCGACGCACAGGACGTGCTAATGCCAGTGTTGCCACAGCCGTGGAGATCATAGTCAGACTTCATCCCCCACTGATTGTTAGTTGCGGCCCACAGGAAGTGGGTCACACAGACGTTGCCACAGGACGTGGCGCTGTTAGTCTGTGTTCCTATAATCGGGCCTTTACGGGCTGTTGATCCCCTACTTAGAAATTTTTGTTTTACTTAACTTCTCGAAGTGGGGATCTTACAGCCCGTTAATCTGCGATAAAAATGATTAAAGTACAACTGAAAGTGCCATAATGGGAAGGATGGGAGGTGTGGAAATGGAAGGATTGGCCTTTTATTGGCTGGCATGGATATTTTGGGTAATCGCAACCTTTTTTTTGAAAAAGGATAGCTTTATTAGGATTTGTTTATCTTTATGGTTATTAGTACTCATTATTATTTCTCCATATTCTTTTTTTCTATTCAAATATGAGATATCATACGTAAGTATTCTTTTTGCTGGCACCTTATTAGGATTAATCAGCAAATTCAAAAGATTAACAGCTGCCTATGTATTATTCAGCTCATTCATTGTTATGATAGCGTATGTTTGTTTTCATTTATTCGCACTATTTGATCCTGTATGGTTAATTTTCCCGCGAAAATGGATGCTGGCCTTGCTTATGATAGCATTAGCAATCATTTTGCATACAAATAAAGTGTATCGGTTAATCATCATTCTATTTGGTTCGATACAGGGTGAATTTCTTTATGCATACATCCTTAATAAATATTCATTTCCACATTTAATTGGTTCATATGCTTATTTGGATGGTATTACACTTGCAGCTGCTCTACTTGGTGCTTGGTCTGGGTTTGAATATTTGACTTCCTTCTATGAAAAACATATTAACCATTTAGAAAAGGAAAAAGGAAAGCAAAAATTATCGTAAATGAATTTAGAAACATTTATATAAGCAATTTATTGTACTAATAATCCGCATAATGGCGAAACAGCAAGTTATTCCAAGTTTTAATTGCTAGTAAGGTACTGCTTTGATAAACTTATAAAGTTAGGCCCTTCTCTGTACTAATAAGAAGGGTTTATTTACCTTCATTCAGCAGATGTTTCCACTAGTATAAGTGGGGATGTATGCGAACAAATTGTCAAATCCAGTAAGGGTTTAAACTCCGGCTGTATAAAGTTAAGCCTCCGGCAGATGCCTCAGATTTTTAGAGGATACCTGAGCCAGCTTGATAAAATCTGGGCGCAATTTCGCCGAGGAGAAATTGATTAGGAAAAGAAAGGGTGATGTTCATGGCAAAGCCAGTGATTGCGATTGTCGGACGTCCAAACGTTGGAAAATCCACGATATTTAACAGAATTGTTGGAGAGCGTATATCTATTGTCGAAGATATTCCCGGAGTTACTAGGGATCGTATATACAGTTCAGCAGAATGGTTAAACCATGATTTTAATATAATTGACACAGGCGGTATTGATATTGGAGATGAGCCTTTTCTTGAGCAAATTCGCCAGCAGGCTGAAATTGCAATTGATGAGGCTGACGTCATAATCTTCTTAGCGAACGGCAGAGAAGGGGTTACGGCTGCGGATGAAGAAGTGGCAAAAATCCTTTACAGGGCAAAAAAGCCGGTCGTACTTGGCGTCAATAAAATTGATAATCCTGAAATGCGAGAGCATATTTATGATTTCTATGCTTTAGGATTTGGAGAACCTTTTCCTATCTCGGGTGCACATGGATTAGGATTAGGAGATTTACTTGATGAGGCTGCTAGACATTTTCCAAAGCATGGTCAGAAAGATTATGATGAGGATGTAATTAAATTTTCATTAATTGGCCGTCCTAATGTAGGGAAATCCTCACTTGTAAATGCTATTTTAGGCGAAGATCGAGTCATTGTCAGTAATATTGCTGGTACTACGAGAGATGCAATCGATTCTCAGCTAACTTATAATGGAGACAAGTATGTCATTATTGATACTGCTGGAATGCGCAAAAAGGGTAAGGTATATGAAACAACTGAAAAATATAGTGTTTTGCGTGCTTTAAGAGCAATTGAACGTTCAGATGTAGTCCTTGTTGTTTTAGATGGAGAAGAAGGAATTATCGAGCAGGACAAACGGATTGCAGGGTATGCTCATGAAGCTGGACGAGCTGTGGTCATTGTCGTGAATAAGTGGGATGCTGTAGAAAAAGATGAGAAAACGATGAAGGAATTTGAACAAAAGATTCGTGAGCATTTCTTGTTTCTTGATTACGCTCCGATTGTATTCCTTTCCGCAAAAACAAAAAAACGGATTCATACCCTTATTCCAATGATCAATACCGCAAGTGACAATCATTCATTGCGCGTTGAAACGAGTGTTCTGAATGATGTCATTATGGATGCGGTTGCTATGAATCCAACACCGACCGATAAAGGAAGACGCTTGAGAATTTATTATACGACTCAAGTTGCGGTGAAGCCGCCAACCTTTGTTGTTTTTGTAAATGAGCCTGAATTAATGCATTTTTCATATGAGCGGTTCTTAGAAAATAGAATTCGGGATGCCTTTGGCTTTGAAGGGACACCAATCAAGATATTTGCAAGAGAGAGAAAATAATAAAGAAGCAGCTTGATCAGGGGCTTTTGACTTCCAACGTACAGGACTTACTAGTGCCGATGCTGCCACAGGATGTGGCGTACTTCGTCAGCGAGCCCCAAGGCGCTGAGCTAAACAAATAATTTTATAAGGCAGTGATTAAATGGAGCAAAGGTTTGAACGAGTAGCTGTTGTTGGAGCGGGAAGCTGGGGAACAGCTTTGGCTATGGTTCTGGCAGATAATGGCCATGAAGTTCGTCTTTGGGGTCATAAACTCCAGCAAATAAATGAAATTAATCAATACCATACGAATAAAAAATATTTACCAGAGGTAATCCTACCTGAAGGAATTACTGGATATTTTGATCTAGAGGAAGCTTTATCGGGAGTTCATACAATTATTCTAGCTGTTCCGTCAAAAGCGATTCGTGAAACAGTCGGCAAAATTAACTTCATTTGCAAAGAGCCTTTAACCATTGTTCATGTGAGCAAGGGAATTGAGCCAGACACTTTACTTCGTATTTCTGAAATGATTGAACAGGAAATATCCCCTGAAAATTTGGACAGTATCGTCGTTCTATCAGGTCCAAGTCATGCAGAAGAGGTTGTTTTAAGGCATCCTACAACTGTCACTGTTTCATCTAAGAACATGGGTGCGGCTGAAAGAATTCAAGATTTATTTATTAATCAGAATTTCCGTGTTTATACAAATCCTGATATTATCGGAGTTGAAATTGGCGGGGCATTAAAAAATATTATTGCACTAGCAGCGGGTATTACAGATGGATTGGGCTATGGTGATAATGCAAAGGCTGCGCTAATGACTAGAGGTTTAGCAGAAATTGCCCGTTTAGGGATGAATATGGGTGCTAGTCCTCTTACATTTTCTGGTTTAACTGGAATTGGAGATTTAATTGCAACTTGTACAAGTGTTCACTCCCGAAATTGGAGGGCAGGGAATTTGCTTGGTAAGGGACATAATTTACAAGAAGTTCTTGATAATATGGGAATGGTAGTTGAAGGTGTAAGAACAACAAAAGCAGCCAAGCAACTAGCAGAAAAATATGAAGTGAATATGCCCATTACCGATATTCTTTATGACGTTCTTTTTAATGGTGTGAATGCAAAGGAGGGAGTAGATCTTTTGATGGCACGTGGAAAAAAGAACGAAATGGAGGATTTAACGAACGTTCTTGAATCTGACTTTGACAAATAAAACGGCTCAATCCTAATATTTTTTAAATATAGGCATTCGAGGATGCGAGCCGGCTACTTTTTGCATACAATGCAACGAAGCAAACTGGTGAAATGAACAGGGTGTATGGGTTATTTAGTCTCATAAGCTTGAGTTAAAGAAATGCCCCTTTCTTTAACTCAGCTTTTTTTTATAGTACTTTCTTTTTCAAACAGACAAGCGTATGTTATAATCATTTCGGAAAAAGGAGTTGAAAGTCATGTCACCGTCATTAATGAAAATGTGGGTTTCTCTTGCATCAATGGGCTTTATGTTTATCTCAATATTAATGATTTATTTAAGCCGTTATAAATTGGGCGGAATCTTTAAATTTCTAACTGCTATTATTGCCTATTTTTTGATGATTATATCAGGGATTATTATTGTACTAGTCGTTTTCAGCGGACCAACAAGTGATTAATTACATTATTC